>DASRZP010000051.1 GCA_035686305.1 Thermodesulfovibrionales bacterium
TTAACCTCGGCGCCTTTAATCACTACATAAATGTTCCGCTCCTGCAGCAATGGGCAGGGAAATCCATGGATATCAGGGGCATCATCGACCGTGCAGTTAGGCGGTTGGTCGTACCTTTTTTCGGCAATCAGCCTGGGTACAGTATTGCGGTTCGGTTCAGGCGGATGGTGAGGGTCGAGGCGTTCCTTATCGTAGTCGTCCTGCTTTGTGCAGCGGCGCTCCGCCACGAGGTACCCGCCCGCCACTATCTTCACCTCCAGCACACAAAAATGGAGCATGCACAGCAGGCGCCTGAGCCGGTCGTGAGCCTTCAGACGAAACCTGAAAGAATTGCTGTGGGAATCCCTGTGGCGATGACCGTCCTGATCGAAGATCGTGACGGAAAACCTCTTGAAGGACTCGAAGTCTCACATGAGAGGATACTCCACGCCATCGTCATCGGCAAGGATCTTAACGTCTTTGCCCATATCCACCCCGAGGACATTGGCCGCATCACTCGTGAGATGAGGAAGAAGGCGACCTTCCCCCTGAGCTTTACCTTTCCGAAGGCCGGGGAATATCTCATTGGCATAGACTTCGCCGTCGCTGGTCAGACACATAGCAAGAGCTTTTCTCTCAATGTCGCGGGTGAGCCGGCAATGGGAGGGCCTAAGGTCGATTTCTCGAAAACTAAGGATTTTGGAGAGTATCGCGTCACCCTGACGACCCCTGAGAAGGTAAAGGCGGGCGAAGAAACAAGACTTGCATACTTCATTGAAAGGAACGGGGAGGCAGTGAAAGATCTCAATCCTTACCTCGGAGCTGCAATGCACCTTGCTGTTGTACCCACTGACCTCAAGCTCTTTATCCATGCCCACGGGATCACGCCGGGGGAACCTCACCATCACATGGACCATATGGATATGCATGCCCATCCCCCCAAGAGGTTTGGCCCTGAGATCGATGCAGACGTCATCTTTCCCGTCAAGGGTATCTATAAGATATTCAGCCAGGTTGAACACAAGGGAAAGGTCCTCCTCTTCGACTTCATGGTGAACGTGGAGTAGCCGGTTCACGGCTTTGGCCATCAATCCTTGTAGTAGCCCGGTTTATCTGGTAAAATGCTCTGAAAAGACAGGGTAGAGGAGGTCCTATGGATATGAAGAGGAGTGCCTTGCTTGCTGCTGTATTGTGTCTATTTACGGTCTCTGTCGCCAGTGCAACGCATACCGGCGACGGCGGTTCTGATGGGAAGAAGGCGAGATTTACAAAACACTTCAACGAAACGCTTTTCCAGATTTCCGAGAAGGGTGAGTTTAGTGTCGAGGTCCTGCTGGACGACAAGGAATACCCTAAACTCGGCAAGAATGTAATCGGTATTGTGATCCATAACAAGCACGATCAGGATGTAGAAGGCGCCGATATTACGCTTTCCCTTCTCAGCGATGGCCAGGATGTCACAGGGTCACCGTTTGTCAAGGAAAAGGGAGACGGGTTGTACACCGTCGCAGACCTTGATCTCTCCAAGGAGAGGAAAGGGGAACTGAGGGTCAAGATCAGGCAGAAGGAGGTCCAGGATACTGCCGTCTTTGTTCTTCCCTCGGCATTGAAGGAACGTTTTCCTGCAGGCAGATATACTGAATGAAGCGATGGCCGACAAGGGGAGAAAAGAGTCCTGATATTGACAAGAGAGTAATTTTGTACTAAACTTCAGGCAACACATCCGGGAAATGCCTTGTAGTTATTCGCCTTTAAGATAGCCCGGTGAGGCTAAAAAGGCAAAGGAGTCAGCGTGAGCTGCAAACAATACAGCCGTTCACCACACCTTCTCCATGACCTCTGGGGAAGGTTTTTTTATGTCTGATGCCATGGCAAAAGAACTTCTGAACAAGAAAGAGATCGACCGGGCCATAATGAGGATGGCCCATGAGATCATCGAGAAGAATAAAGGTACGGAAAACATTTGCCTCGTGGGGATTCAGCGCGGAGGGGTACACCTTGCTCGGAGGCTTTCCGAGAACATAGGGGAGATTGAGCATGTGAGCATCCCTGTCGGGTCCCTTGATATCTCCTTTTACCGCGATGATCTGAGCATCCGGAAGGAGCACCCCTTTGTCCGGAAGACCGATGTCCCCTGCGACATTACGGGCAAGAAGGTCATCCTCGTTGACGATGTTCTTTTCACCGGGCGGTCGATCAGGGCCGCAATGGATGCGCTCATGGACATTGGGAGGCCCTCCGCCATCCAGCTTGCTGTCCTGATAGACAGGGGCCATCGGGAACTTCCGATAAAGGCTGACTATGTCGGGAAGAATATCCCGACTGCCCTCGATGAAACGGTCAGATTGCACCTGGAAGAGGAAGGCGCGGAGGAACGGGTGATCATCGTCCATTCTTCGGGAACTGAAGGGGAGGCCCATGATAAGTAATCTGAGGTCCAAGGACCTCCTCGGCATAAAGGACCTGAATGCCGAGGAGATACATCTCATCCTCGACACGGCCTCGGGTTTCAGGGATGTTCTTGGAAGGGACATCAAAAAGGTCCCTGCCCTGCGCGGCAAGACCGTGGTGAATCTCTTTTTTGAGCCGTCGACAAGGACAAAGACCTCCTTCGAACTGGCAGAAAAAAGATTGAGCACCGATGTCCTGAACTTCTCCGTGCCGACGAGCAGTGTTGTGAAGGGGGAAACGCTCTATGACACGATAAAAACGATTGAAGCCTATGGAGTGGATTTTGTGGTGATACGTCATTCCTGCAGCGGGACCCCTCACTTCATCGCGAGGAACGTAGACGCGTCGGTTATCAATGCAGGTGATGGCGTGCACGAACATCCTACGCAGGCCCTCCTTGATGCCTTTACGATCAAAGAAAAGAAGGGAGCTTTCCCTGGTCTCGAGGTTGCGATCGTCGGCGATATACTCCATAGCAGGGTGGCGAAGTCGAATATTTCCGCCCTTGCTAAACTCGGAGCAAAGGTGAGACTCATAGCCCCTCCGACGCTCCTGCCGTCCTGCATCCCGGAAGGTGCAGCGGTGTATCACGCTATGGATGAAGGGTTGAAGGGCGTTGATGTTGTGATGATGCTGAGGATCCAGATGGAACGGCAGGGGAAGGGCTTCTTTCCCTCTACCGGTGAATTTTTCAAGCTCTGGGGGTTGACGAGGGAGAGAGTGGCACTTGCCAAGGCTGATGCCATTGTCATGCACCCCGGTCCCATGAACAGGGGTGTTGAGATAGCATCTGATGTTGCCGACTCTCCCCAGTCCGTAATACGCGAGCAGGTTACGAACGGCATTGCCGTGAGAATGGCTGTGATGTATCTCCTCGGTGGGGCGCGGGGGTAGGACCATGAGAGACGACCAAGGCATAACAATCATCATCAGGAATGGTCACATAATCGATCCTTCTCAGGGGATCGACGGTATAGGAGATATCTCTATCGAGAATGGGAAGGTTACAGAAATCAGAATGGGAGCGAATCCTCTGCACTCCCCTCAGCCTCTTCAGAAGGGCGGTAAGGGGGAACCTCATGCGGGTGGCTCGGGAATCCATACGATCGATGCAACGGGTCTCTATGTCTTGCCAGGTCTCGTCGATATGCACACTCATTTGAGGGAGCCGGGCTTTGAACACAAAGAGACGATAAGGACAGGGACGCTGGCTGCGTTGAGAGGCGGATTTACCTCGGTCTGCTGTATGCCCAACACAAAACCGGTGAACGACAATGAGACCGTTACCGAATTTATCCTGCGGAAGACTTACGCCGAGGGGGCATGTTATGTCTATCCCATCGGAGCGATCACGAAAGGTCAGAAAGGCGAGGAGCTTGCGGAGATGGGAATGATGCGGGAGGCAGGATGCGTCGCCTTTTCTGATGATGGCTTTCCGGTCATGAACAGCCTGATCATGAGGAGGGCCCTCGAATACTCAAGGGTCTTTCATGTGCCGATCATCGCCCATAGTGAGGATCTCACCCTTTCCGACGGCGGTGTCATGAACGAGGGAGTGGTCTCTGCGGCCATGGGGTTGAAAGGGATCCCGTCGGCAGCTGAGGAAGTGATGATCTCGCGGGACATCGCTCTGGCTGAATTGACGGGCGGCAGGCTCCATATCGCCCATGTCTCGACAAGGGGCTCTGTGAGGCTCATACGACAGGCAAAGGAGAGAGGCATCCCTGTTACTGCCGAGACATGCCCACACTATTTCAGCCTAACTGAAGAGGCCGTCAGCGGATATGAGACAAAGGCAAAGGTGAACCCCCCTTTAAGGACGAGGCAGGACCTAGATGCTATGAAAGAAGGGCTGAAGGACGGTACCATCGATGTTATCGCAACAGACCACGCACCCCATCACAGGGACGAGAAACTTCTGGAATTCGACAAGGCAACCTCAGGCATATCGGGCCTTGAGACGGCCCTTTCCCTGAGCCTGAGGCTCGTGGAAGAAGGCGTCTTCACCCTTTCTCAGCTTGTCGAGAAAATGGCCTGGAACCCTTCAAAGATCCTGAATATCAGAAAGGGGTCGCTGGCAGCCGGTTCCGATGCGGATATCGTCATCGTCGACAGAAACAAGGGGTTCATTGTCGAGCCTGAGTGGTTCGTCTCAAAGGGCAAGAACTCGCCCTTCGGGGGATGGGTGCTGAAGGGTCTGCCGGTCAAGGTTATCGTCAAAGGAAAGATTTCGGAGGTTTCATGACGAGGGCATTGCTTGTCTTATCGGACGGAACAATTTTTGAGGGACTGAGTTTCGGGGCCGAGGGTGAGGCTATCGGCGAGGTCGTCTTCAACACCTCCATGACGGGATACCAGGAGATCCTTACCGACCCTTCGTACAAAGGCCAGATGGTCGCGATGACCTATTCCCAGATCGGTAATTATGGGATCAATACAGAAGATGTCGAATCTGCCGGCGGCCCCAAAGTGGAAGGGTTCATCGTCAGGGAATGTCCTGATTTCCCGAGCAGCTGGAGGGCGACGCTGTCGCTGAGTCAGTATCTCAGGGACAACGGGGTTGTCGGGATAGAGGGAATCGATACGAGGGCGTTGACGAGGCATCTGAGGAACCATGGTGCGCAGATGGGAATCCTTTCGACTACAGACCCCGATCCTGCGCATCTTTTGTCAAGGGTCAGAAGACATCCGGGGATCTCCGCCCTCGATCTCGTAAAGGAGGTGACGACAAAAGAACAGTATTCATGGACTGAAGGGTGCTGGAGATGGTGCAGCAAAGAGGTGAGGGATTTGGCGTCGGAGATCGGCAACAAGGAAAAAACCGATCATCGGTCCCTGCCCCCTAGACCCTATCGTGTCGTCGTTTATGATTTCGGCATCAAGTTCAACATCCTGAGGAACCTCGTTGAGGCAGGTTTTGACGTGACCGTCGTCCCTGCGGAGACGCCTGCAGAAGAGGTCCTCGAGATGAATCCCGACGGCATAATCCTGAGCAACGGGCCCGGCGACCCTGAAACAGTGACCTATGCGATCGAGAATGCGAGGAGACTCATCGGCAAGAAGCCTATATTCGGCATCTGCCTCGGCCATCAGATACTCGGGCTTGCCATGGGAGGAAGGACGTACAAACTCAAGTTCGGCCATCACGGCGGCAACCATCCTGTTAAGGATTTGTCAACGGCAAGGATCGAGATAACCTCGCAGAACCACAACTATTGCGTGGACATTGCGAGCCTCAGGGGAAAGGCGAAGCTCACTCATAAGAACCTCTATGACGGCACCGAAGAAGGAATGGTGCATGTGGAGTTTCCGCTCTTCTCGGTGCAGCACCATCCCGAGGCAGGGCCGGGGCCGAACGACTCAGCCCATCTCTTCAGAAGGTTCCGGGAGATGATCGGAGGGAAGACATGATGAAAGAGGTCACGTCGGACATCTACCATCTTCTCCATCCGAAGATGGCCTTCTACTTCGGCGGCAGGTCGTAGGATCCGGAATGTCATCGTGACAAACTCCATGACGGGAACAAAAGCATGAGTTACGACCTCATGATAAAGGACGATACTCTCATACTGAGAACGTCTTCCTTCAGGGCAGAGAAGGGGAGCGTCCTTCACAGCGGCATTTATAACCGCGAGCTTGCGTCGAGTCTGGCAGCAGGCGGCGTTCTGATGCTCCTTGGATTTTTTTTTGCCGCGAGCGGTAAAATAACGGTTGTCCATCTTGTGTCAGGGGCCGCGGTATTTGCCGTTCTCTTCCTTGTTTCCAGGAGGTTCCTATTCCGCGAGGTAATTCTTGAGGCCCTTTTTGACAGAGTGAACGACAGGATAGATACCTCGGTGCGGAAGATCGTCGGCAGTGTCAGACAGGTCCATAAGATGTCAGAGCTCTCGGGTATCTGTCTGGACCATGTGACGGTTCAGCCTGAAAATCCCGACGGGATCCGTGTTGTTGAGAAGATCGCCCTGCAGCACGGCACGGTGATCCCGGGGTTTGGAAAGATCAAGGAATTCCATGTGGTGCAGCTCGATTTTTCCGGCGAGCGGGTCAGTATTTTCAGTTCGGGAAAGAAAGAGGAGGCAGAGGCACTCATCGCCAGGTTAAAGGGGTTTGTCAGTGATTCACCGAACAGGGGAGCATGAATGAGTCTCGTCTATGATGAGCTTATTATCGCGACAAAACGGGAGATAGCGGTCTGTGAAGATGCGATAAAGAACGTGAGGAAGACCCTTGCCCACATGGAAGGCAGATATGCGATGGGCACTCCTGCATTTATCGAAAAGATGAAGAACAGTGACATGGGCGGCAATGCCGATTATGAACTCTGGTATTCGAGTTTTCTTGGGTTAGGGCGCTGGGAAGAGAGGTTGGAAGGCCTAAGGGAGATCCTCCGGATGCATTTCGGATCGATGAGGTGAACGTGCCGAAGAGGGATGACATAAAAAAGATACTGTTGATCGGCTCCGGTCCGATTGTCATCGGACAGGCATGCGAGTTTGACTATTCCGGTACCCAGGCGTGCAAGGCGTTGAGGGAAGAGGGCTACAAGGTGGTGCTCGTCAATTCAAACCCGGCGACGATCATGACCGACCCTGAGACGGCAGACGCAGTCTATATCGAGCCTCTCACAGCAGAGATTATGGAACTCATCATAAAGAAGGAGAGGCCTGACGCCCTTCTTCCGACGATGGGAGGACAGACCGCCCTCAATCTCGCCGTCGAACTCGCAGAGACGGGCATTCTCGAGAAATACGACGTGGAACTGATCGGCGCGAAGCTCCATGCCATCAAGAAGGCCGAAGACAGGGAACTCTTCAAGGAGGCGATGGAGAAGATCGGCTTTGAAGTCCCTCGAAGCGCATATATCGCGAGTATGAAGGAAGGGCTAGAGGCCATAGAATCAATCGGTTTCCCCGCTATCCTGAGACCGTCCTTCACCCTTGGAGGCACGGGCGGAGGCATCGCATACAACAGGGAGGAGTACACGGACCTTCTCGAAAAGGGTCTGAAACTCAGCCCTGTCCACCAGATCTTGGTGGAAGAATCGGTACTCGGCTGGAAGGAGTTCGAACTCGAGGTGATGCGCGATACGAGAGACAATGTCGTCATCATCTGTTCCATAGAGAATTTTGATCCCATGGGAGTGCATACGGGAGATTCGATAACCGTCGCTCCTGCACAGACGCTCACCGACAGGGAATATCAGCGGATGCGTGACGCCTCTATCGCCATCATCCGTGAGATCGGCGTTGACACCGGGGGTTCGAACATCCAGTTTGCCCTTAACCCCCGGAATGGGAGGATGATGGTCATCGAGATGAACCCGAGGGTTTCGAGGAGCTCTGCCCTTGCGAGCAAGGCAACGGGCTTCCCCATCGCGAAGATCGCGGCAAAGCTTGCGGTAGGTCTCACGCTTGATGAGATTCCGAATGACATCACGAAGGAGACGCCTGCCTCCTTTGAACCGGCGATCGATTACGTCGTGACGAAGATCCCAAGGTTCACCTTCGAAAAATTCCCTGAGGCAGACCCGACGCTCACAACGCAGATGAAATCGGTGGGAGAGGCCATGTCCATCGGCAGGACCTTCAAGGAGTCCCTCCAGAAGGCGTTGAGAAGCCTTGAGACCGGCAACTACGGGTTGGAGGAAGTGAAGGTCGGCACCGGTGAACTGAAATCAAAGCTCAAGATACCCCATTCCGAAAGGATATGGTATGCTGCACAGGCGCTCAGAAAAGGCATGTCTGTGGATGATGTCCACGGGCTCACGTGGATCGATCCCTGGTTCCTCACGATGATGGAACAGATCATCGGGATGGAAGAAGAGATGAAGAAGGCTGCGTTGTGCAGTCAGGATTCACATCCTTCCCCGTCGTCCCCGGAGGCTGTCAATCCTCAAGTCTTGCGCGGAGCCAAGGAGTATGGCTTCTCCGACCGGCGTATCGCTCAGCTCATGGGACTGACGGAGAAGGATATCAGAAGCCTGAGGAATCAATGGGGGATACGGCCGGTTTATAAAATGGTCGACACCTGTGCCGCAGAGTTCGAGGCATACACGCCCTATCTCTATTCAACGTATGAGAAGGCCTTCTCTCCGGCTGCAGAGCGCAGCATGCAGCGTGCAGGAGCGGATCAGAAATCCGAAATCATGCCTCGTGCGTCTGTCGAGTCCGAGGCAAATCCGACGGACAGGAAAAAGGTCGTCATCCTCGGATCCGGGCCGAACAGGATCGGCCAGGGCATCGAATTTGATTATTGCTGCGTCCATGCTGTCTTCGCCCTGAAATCGTTGAAATACGAGACGATCATGATCAATTGTAACCCCGAGACCGTGAGCACCGATTACGATACGGCTGACAGGCTCTATTTTGAACCCCTCACCATCGAGGACGTGCTGAGCATCGTTGAAACCGAAAAGCCTGAGGGTGTGATCGTCCAGTTCGGAGGACAGACGCCCCTCAAGCTTGCGGTGCCTCTTGAGAGGGAAGGGGTCAGGATCCTCGGCACTTCTCCCGATTCGATTGACAGGGCTGAGGACAGGAAGAGGTTTAAGGAGCTCCTCCACAAGCTCAGACTGAGGCAGCCCGAAAGCGACACCGTGGCATCGCCTGAAGAGGCGGTTGCAGTCGCCCAAAGGATAGGCTATCCTGTCATGGTAAGGCCGTCCTATGTCCTCGGAGGAAGGGCGATGGAGATCGTTTATGATGAACGGTCGCTCAATGACTACATGATGAGGGCGGTGAAGGCCTCGCCTGAGCATCCTGTGCTCGTCGATAAATACCTCGAAGACGCCATCGAGGTTGACGTGGATGCGATATCCGACGGCAGTGACGTTGTGATCGGCGGGGTTATGGAACATATCGAGGAGGCCGGCATCCATTCAGGAGACTCTGCATGCTCGCTGCCTCCTTACTCGCTCGGGACCGATATCGTGGAGGAGATCAAGGCCCAGACAAGGGCCCTTGCGCGGGAATTGAATGTCATTGGACTCATGAACGTACAGTTTGCGGTGAAGGACGGCGACATCTATATCCTCGAAGTGAACCCTCGGGGTTCGAGAACCGTCCCCTTTGTCTCCAAGGCCACGGGAGTTCCCCTGGCAAAGCTCGCTGCAAAGATCATGGGCGGAAAAACGCTGAAGGAACTCGGTTTCACATCGGAAAGAGAGATGAATTATATCGCTGTCAAGGAGGCTGTCTTTCCCTTCGACAGGTTCCATGGTGTCGATACGATCCTCGGACCGGAGATGAAATCGACGGGTGAGGTGATGGGGATAGACGAGAATTTCGGTCTTGCCTATGCAAAGGCCCAGGAGTCCTCGGATAATAAACTTCCGCTCTCCGGCAAGATATTCGTCAGCGTAAAGGACAAGGATAAACCGGGCATATGCCACATCGTCCGGAGGTTCCAGGAGATGGGGTTCGATGTCATTGCGACAAGAGGAACGGCCGAGCATCTCCTGAAGAAAGGTATCGAGGTCGGTATTATCAATAAGGTGACGGAAGGAAGGCCCCACATTGTGGACCTCATAAAGAACAAAGAGATAAGCTTCGTGATCAACACGGTGACCGGCGCACAGGCGCAGAGGGATTCTTTTTCCATACGGCAGAGCTCTCTTCAGCACCACGTCCCTTTTACAACGACCCTGTCCGGCGCCAACGCCGTTGTGAATGCCATCGAAAGGCTGCTCAGGGGAAAGATCACGATAAAATCCCTGAAGGAATACCATACCATGACCGTACCATGCAATCCTCAATGAGTTACAGATTGTCTCTCGTTATCCCTGTATCCTAAGGCATAACCAATAAGAAGAAGGAGGTCCTATGGCATCGATCAAGAGAATCGGAGTTATCACAAGCGGCGGTGATTGCGGCGGACTGAATGCCGTCATCAAGGGCGTGGCCCGCGGCGCGTACGACCTGGGGATCGAGTCGGTCGTCATTCCGAACGGCTACGCAGGATTATACAACCTCGTGGAATTCGAAAATGTCGTTCTCCTCAATGCGGACCGGGTAAGCCGCATCGAGGCGTCCCTCGCCGGCTCGGAGGCTGGACATTCGAGGGTAAAGATCAGCAAGATCGAAGACCCGAACAAGTATGAAAGGATAAAGGAGGGTCTAAAAAAGTTCGGGATCGACGCGCTCATCATCAGCGGCGGCGATGATACCGGAAGCGTTGTCGTCGACCTTGCTTCCCAGGGGATCCCCTGTATCCATGTCCCGAAGACCATGGACCTCGACCTTCAGCCTTACAGCGTTGGAGGCGATTCGGCAATTAACCGGATAGCGGTATTTACGCGGGACCTGAAGACCACTGGTCTGAGCCATAACCGCATCCTCGTGATCGAGGTCTTCGGAAGGTATGTCGGACATACCGCCCTGCGCGGTGGAATAGGCGCTGAGGCAGACTGCATCCTTATCCCTGAGGTGCCCGTGGACTTCGATATTGTCTATGAACACATGAAGGCCACGTACTTTGCCAGGGTGGTGAGGAGCGATGTGAAGGCAGGCACGTACATTATTGTGGTTGCCGAGGGTCTCAAGAATGCAAGCGGTGAGATGCTCTTTGACGAGTCGGCGGGAGTCGATGCCTTTGGCCACAAAAAGCTCGCGGGCGCGGGGAGGTACGTCAGACAGCAGCTCGAAAAGAGGCTGAAGAACGACCCCGAGGTGGTCGAATTCATGAGAAAGACAGGAATGCATGTGCCCGGCATTTATGTAATCCCCGAGGTAAGGGAGGTGACGCCGGGACATCTCGTTCGCTCCGGGGGATCTTCTGCCTACGATGTAAATTTCGGCTATAGGGTAGGGGCTGGAGCAGTCTTCCTCTTGCTCGAGGGGAAAAGCGGCAATACCGTTGTCGATGTTGACGGCCGGAGAATCTACTATATGGCGACAGCAGAGGCGATACGGCGCAGGGAAGTGGATATCGAGGAACTCGCCCTCTTTGAGAGCCTCGGTACCTGCTTCGGAAGAAAACCGGTGAAGTATGATCATGAGATGATCGAGGTGAAGGGGCAGGTGCAGAGGCATCTGTAGTGTCGAGAGAACGGGAGGCTCTTGGGAGGGGAATCTCGGCTTTCCGGTCATTCTCAGGATCCTCGCGAGAGAAAGATGGACCTTGGAAGTGTGACGAAGATTCAAAGATCATATGAATACGTGAATGACTTTCTCTATTTTGTGGTGCGTCCCGTCACCGAGGGAGAAAAGCAGGCATGGGTCTATTGTTCGGGTGTGAACATTTCCCGTTTTTCTCCCATCACGAAAGGGAGGCATGGAATAGGAAATCCTTCCGTGCGGGCGCTTCAGAACGTCAATCACGGTGTCAGGTCTCTGGCACTATCGAAAGGGGCAAGGCCAAGGGCTCTTCGGGGCAATGACTGCGCAGGCATTACCCCTCCGAAGGATACCTGGTATACAGAGCTCCTGCTGATAGAAAATGCGTCAGAGTCATTCCCTCATGAAATGATCGACTACTGCGTCAGAGACCTGCTCACAAGAATTTTCAGGGCCTGCCTCCTCGAACTTAAGCTGCCTGATAAGTTGCTGAAGCCTGATGAACTGCAGGTCTTTCTCGAAGACCTCTGTGTGAAATACGGTTAGGCAAAAAAACACTTCATTCAAAAAGAGGCGAAGATTCTTTGACGACGTCCCTCAATAAGCCAAAACTCGACAACCTCGCCGATGAAATCTGGAAATCTGCCGAGCGCCTGCGCGGCAAATTCAAAGCCTACGAATACCAAAACGTCGTCCTGCCTATAATCGTGATCCGCCGTCTTGAGTGCGTTCTGATTAAATGGCGGGAGGACAAAGCAACCGAAGTCCTCGCCAAGCGGCCAAAGCTAACCGCGAAGGAGCTTGCGAAGCTGGTGAAAGGTCTGGAGACGAGCACGGCGCCGTTTTCAAACAAGACCGATTGGACACTGCGCCGGGTCTACGAGGAAGATCATACGCTGCTTGAAGAGAACTTCCGTGCTTATATCAACGGTTTCTCAAAGAATGTTGACGATATAATCGAGCACTTCAATTATCGGGCCACCATCGGTCAGATGGTGAAGAACAACCGCCTCGCTCCGATCCTCAACCAGTACAAGGAACTGGAACTCGGCCCCGACAAGCTCTCGCCGCTTGAGATGGGCTACATATATGAGGAACTGCTTCGGCGCTTCTCGGAACAGAGTGGCGAGGAGGCCGGAGAGCACTTCACGCCGCGCGAGGTGATCCGTCTTATGGTGGAGCTGCTCGACATCCCGATCCCCGACAGGCACCTCTCCATCTATGATCCAGCCTGCGGGACCGGCGGCATGCTGTCTGTAGCGAAGGAACATCTGCTCGACCGCGCTGCCACTCCAGAAGAAAAGGCGAACATTGAGAAGTTTGTCACAGTTCACGGTCAGGAGATGTCACCGACCAACTACGCTATCTGTCAGGCAGACCCTCTGATCAAGGACGACAAACAGGCTAAGGTGTATCTCGGCAACTCACTTATCCCACACGATCCGCACAGCAAGGAGCCGGGGGACCAGTTGCCCGAATCCAAGTTCCGGTTTGACTTCATGCTATCCAATCCACCCTTCGGCGTGACCTGGGGCGGCAAGGATGGTTACGAAGCCGAAGCGCGCAAGCTGGAGAAGACACGTTACCGGGCCGGGATGCCTCGCGTGAACGACGGTGCGCTGCTTTTTCTGCAGACTATGCTTGCCAAGATGAAGGAGCCGGAAAAGGGCGCAAGCCGCATTGCTATCATCTTTAGCGGCTCGCCGCTTTCAAACGGCGATTGCGGTTCCGGCGAGAGCGAGATCCGCCGCTGGATTCTGGAGAACGACTGGCTCGACGCGATTGTCATGCTCCCCGACCAGCTCTTTTACAACACCGGTATTTTCACTTATGTTTGGCTCCTGCGAAACGACAAGCCAGCCGAACACAAGGGCCGCGTGATGCTGATCGATGCGCGCCAACAGTTTGAGAAGGAGCCGAAGTCATTTGGCAACAAGAGAAACCGTAGCACCGACGCGCACCGCGCCTGGATCGAAGAACGCTACCGCGACGGATGGAAGAATGGATATTCGGATGAAAACGTGAAGCTTTTCCAGCGGGAGGATTTTGCCTATCACAAAGTGAGCGTCGTCTTCTGGCAGTTCGACGAAAACGATCAACCGGCGACAATAACCGAGCCTTATGAAAAGGCCTTCACCGCCGCGAACCTGAAGAAGGAGCAGGAGTTTTACGAAAGCGAATTGACGTTCAGAGTTGCCTTGTCATTTCCGCAAGCAAAGCGCGTCGGGAATCCTTCTGAAAAAGCTAGAGGCATGAAGAAAGATTCCGGACAAGCCGGAATGACAGAATCAAAGACTGAAACAGAAACGAGGACAATCACATTTACTCTCTCGCCTAAGGATAACGCCGCAAAGAAGTTCAAAGAGCTGATGAAAGATTCTCCAGAAATCCTCTCAGTGGAATGGACGCGCCGTCATTACGTGAAGGACGACGAGTACATCCAACACGGCGAAGATATCGAAGCTTTCCTGAAACGTGAGATCGCAAAACCTATCATCCGCTGGCAGGACAGTCCGCAGCTCGGGTATGAAATTCTTCCGAACAAATATTTTTACCGATATCAGCCGCCCACACCAGCGAAGGAATTACTCGAAGAGTTCTGGAGGCTGGAAAAAGAAGCGGAGAAGATGCTGGAGGGATTGGCAGAATGAAAAAAGCCGGGGACAGCACCATATTGACCGCGTCGGAATACCGGCGGTTTATTTCGGATTTAAAGACACGGATCACGGCAGCCCGTATTTCGGCAGCCCGATCCGTGAACCGTGATTTGATCCTGCTCTATTGGGACATTGGACGGGCGATTGTAGAAAAGCAGGAACTGCTTGGATGGGGGGAGTCTGTGATTGAATTGCTTGCCAGGGATTTGCAAGCGGCTTTCCCCGGCGCCAAAGGTTTTTCTTCGCAGAACCTTTGGCGCATGAAACAGTTTTATGTGACACATACATCTGAAGAATTTCTCGCACAAGTTGTGAGAGAGTTGGGGAAGAAGCAATCTGGTGTATTGAAAGGTGAAAAACTCGCACAGGTTGTGCGAGAATTAGCCGCAGCTGTTCCGTGGGGCCATCATGTCTTCCTTTTGGGGCGTATCAAGTCAGCGTCTGAGCTATTCTACTATCTCCGTGCAACCGCGCAATTCGGCTGGTCGCGCAATGTCCTGCTGAACCAGATCAAGGCTGGAGCTTATGAACGCGCGAAGATAGAGAAAAAGACGCACAATTTTCCTGCCGTGCTGCCGGAATATCTGACTGAACAGGCTGACGAGATGCTCAAAAGCTCTTACAATCTCGAATTCCTCGGCATCCGGCGTGAGATAAGAGAGCGGGAACTCGAAGACCGTCTCATAGAACGTCTGAGGGACTTCATCCTTGAACTCGGCTACGGGTTCTGCTTTGTCGGACGACAGCATCGTCTTGCCCTCGGCAACAAGGAGTATTTCATCGACCTGTTGTTCTATCACCGATTTCTCAAGGCGCTGGTGGCCTTTGAGCTGAAAGTCGGCCCCTTCGAGCCTGAGTTTGCCGGAAAGATGGACTTCTACCTGAACCTTCTCAACGACAAGGAGCGCGGCCCTGGTGATAAGCCCTCTATCGGCATTATCCTCTGCGCTGAGAAGGACGACGTGGAGGTGGAATATGCCCTGAAGAGCAAGACAAATCCGATTGGAGTGGCTGCGTATCATTTGCAGTCGAAGCTGCCCGGTGAGCTGAAAGGCAAATTACCGACGGCCAAACAGCTTGCCGGAGTCGTGCGGGCGGAGATGGAGGTACGGAAATGAACGATACCCTCGACTCCTTATTCAAGACGCTTCCACAGAATTGGAGGCAATGTCGTCTGAAATCTGTTGCGAACATTCGTTACGGTCTAGGTCAGTCACCATCTCAGCTCGCATCGGGCGTGGCGATGGTTCGGGCGACAGATGTTGATGCCAGGACGATTCGGACAGAGAATCTTCTCCGCGTTGATCCTGATGAATTGCCGCTGGACAGAAACCCCTACCTCAAGGCAGGCGAAATCATTGTCGTACGCAGCGGTGCATATACGGGAGATTCGGCAATTGTACCTCCAGCCTTGGAAGGTGCGGTAGCTGGATACGATATGGTGGCAACTGTGACACGCGCTCTGCCACAGTTCGTGGCCTATGGACTATTGAGCAAATACGTCTTAGAGGATCAGCTCCGGCTGTTGACCCTTCGTGCAGCTCAGCCACACCTGAACGCTGAGGAACTTGGGAGTATCGTCTTGGCAATCCCTGCAAGTCGCCAAGAGCAAAAGCGCATCGCGGCGTATCTGGACGCGAGTTGCGCGGCGATTGACGCGGCGGTGGCTGCCAAGCAGCGGCAGATCGAGACGCTGGAAGTGTTGCTAAAAACAACGATCGCCTCTGCAGTTACTCAGGGGCTGAGTCGCACTGTCACCCGAAGAGATTCTGGAGTGAATTGGTTTGGCCAAGTTCCTAAACACTGGGGCCGCGAGCATCTTAAACGATTCGCAGCACGCATTCAGACGGGTGCACATCATCTTCAATCGTACGAGCTACTATAGCTTTCTCGAAAATAGTGCATTGTAGTGTGATTGAAATAGGGTTATGAAGATTGATCAAGTTCCAGACCGGCTTATTCTGGAAGCGAATGTGACTATGGAGCGATAAAATTATTGGAACAGATAAGCAGGGAGTCAAGCGCCGCAGAAACATTCAAGATGGAAAAAGGAAAAAAACATGGAGAATGAGACTATACAAGATCAGATTCATGAGATAATGAGTGCCTTGGACTTTTACGACGGGGTCTACGAGCGTGAGGCGGTTGAGAAGGCTGTCGCGCTTAAAGAAGAGCTTACCCCGGGTCTGATAGACCACCTGAAGATGCTGCTGACAGATTATGAAAAGTACGAGGCGGATGATCACTATGCCCATGTTTACGCCATGATATTGCTTGGACATTTCCGGCAGCAGGCGGCTCATGATGTAATCATGGACATCATATCTCTGCCGGAGCATGTTGTAGACAACTTCTTCGGCGATATGATTACCGAGGATTTCCACTGGATAATGTATGCAACCTGCGGAGGCAATCTTGAACGCATTAAGCAACTGGTGCTCGACAGGAACGCCTATGAATATTGCAGGGGCGCTGCAATGCAGGCTCTTGTGCATGCGGTTGTGGACGGCGTGTTTGAACGGGCCGCCGCCCTGGAATTCTTCAGTACTCTTTTTGACGGCGACGAAGCGGAGCCCGGCTCCTATTTCTGGAATGAAGCCGCATCGACAGTCCGCGATCTCTTTCCTTCAGAGCTGATGCCTGTTATCGAAAAAGCTTATGAAAACGGCCTGATCTGGCCCGGATATATATCGCATGATAATTTTCTGAGAACCCTTACCGTCGGCAAAGAAAGAACTCTTAAGGAAGCAAAGACCAAGTTAGATGAGAAACTTTCACAAGAGATTCACTCACGCCTTTCCTGGTGGGCATGTTTCAGCGAAAACGAATCTCCGGCGATTACACGGATGACGAAAGCCGATGCTAAGAGGGCCGAGAAAAAGAAGAAGAACAAGCGGAAGTTGGTCAAGAAGTCCAGGAAGAAGAACAGGCGCTAACTCGTCGAGAAAGTGCTATAATTAAAAAGTGCTATAATTAAATAGATGCTCATCGAACAATAGGGAAAAACTCCTCAACGCAATCATCTATTTTCTCAGCAATACGAAGTATTGCGGCAAGACTAAGCTTTTTAAGCTCCTTTACTACCTCGATTTCATGCACTTCAGGGAAACCGGTAGGTCGGTCACCGGCCTTGATTACTATGCCTGGCAGTTTGGTCCGTTTCCCAAGGCTCTGTCAGATGATATAAGCACTCCTCCGGCTGACCTGAAGGAGAAGATTTCCATTCAGTGCGCACAGGCCGACAATAATAGCTTTACTTGCATGAAGCCGCGCAAGAAATTTGATGATACTTTTTTTACGAAAAGAGAACTAAAAATGCTTGAAAATGTGGCTTTTATGTTTAAGGAAGCCAAGGCCGAAGATATGGTTGAAGCATCGCATCTACCCAGCCATCCGTGGGATAAGACAATACATAGCAAGGGAGAAAAGGCGAAGATAGACTATACTCTCGCACTCGATGACTCGGATGCATCACTGTCTCTCGAAGAAGTGCTCGAAAGGCTGAAAGATAAAGAGGAACTGAAAAAAGCCTTTAATGGATAGAGGCACGATTCTTTATCACAGGGCTTTCGAGTTCAAGGATGGAGAAATCGGCCAAAAGTTATTGATTGTTCTGAATACCCCCCAAAATGATGCGCCCTACCTTTGCTGCAAGACGACCTCGAAAATGAAATATGGCATTGAGAAAGAAGGCTGCCATAGCAGCAAGAATATCTATGTCTTGAATCCGAGTCCGCAGGGTTTCAAGGAAAAGACATGGATCCAGTTTCATGAGATCTACGAGTTCGACAGCCGCCTATTCGGCAAGCTCATTCCGAGGTGAGCTTGATGTAAAGGGAAAACTTCCGGTCAAATTGTTAAGGCCATTGTAAATTGCGTGAAGAAGTCGGAAGATATTTCAAAATTTCATCTGTCGCTATTAAAATGAAAGGGCGGCAGCCTTGAATCCCCCGGATGACGCCGACTTACTGACACCAGCACTTACAGGAGCTTCAGCTCTTCCGCGTATTGTCTGAATAATGCCAGCCCCTTCCTGTGCTCTTCACCGAAATCATACGATAGCCCCTGCCAGTAAGAGACAAGCTCGTCCTCTGAGAGGATGTCCTTTGACGGGAATTCCCTTGCGATTGCCTTCAGGCTCTTCAGTCCTCTCTTCTTCGCAGCATCGAGGTCTTTCCTGAACTGCTCAAAAAGGAGCCGCTTCTTATCGCAGCAATCCTTTCGTGCCATCCAGAGGGCAAAGACCGAAGGAAGCCCCGTCGCTTTATACCAGATGTCCCCGAGATCATTGATATAGAGCCGGGGCCATCTGAGGGCTTCCCGCAATGCATCGTCCCCGATGAGGAGATAAGCGGGATAAGATTCAATTCCCTTTGCGAGGGGCTCATTCGTGGACTTCAGATGGCAGGTGAGGTCATAAAATTTCCTCAGGATGATATCGAGCAGGGCGACAGAAGTCGCTGACTGTGAAGAGGTGAGGATCGTGAAACCATCGAGTGTTTCGATCGGTCTCCTGCTGAAGAGGAGGATGCTGCCGACGGGGCCGAAGGAACTGACCGAATGTCCGTCTATGAGGGTGTAGATCTCCTCGTGCCTCAGATACTCGATGGATGAGGAGGGGCTGATGTCTATCGAGCCCTCTCGTAGGAGCGTGTTGAGATGTGAGGGAACGCCTTCGATGAACTCATAGGCTGAAGCACTGTCAGTCTTTTCGAGTACGGAGAAGAGGGGAAAGAGATTCGCAAAGTCGATTCTTCCTATCCTTAAGTGCTGCTTTGTCAAAGGGGTATCTCCCGATGAAGCTCATTCGGCAATCATTCATTAAGATGCTTCGTCATGAGGACGAGATCGGTCTCATTCCCGTCAAGATCAATGATGAATCCCTTGAGAACAGCCTCACGCTTAAATCCTAGTTTCTCAAAGAGGCTGAAGGCCTCGTGCAACTCTGGCGCCATCTCGATGCTGAGCAGCTCGATCCCCAGCTCTTTTGCGATATCGACGATATCCTGGGCGAGTCTTGTTCCGAGGCCTTTTCCGCGGTAATTGAGATCAGTCGTCAGTCGAATCTCTCCCTGGTGCCTTGTCCAACCAACGGGGCTGAAGTGAAGCGTGGCGTCGCCGACGATCTTCCCATTGTCCGTGGCGATGATCGGAAGGACGTTGTCATAGTCCAGAAGGTATATCCAGTTCTCTATCACCTTAGGGTCTGCAACATCCTCCTTGAGGCACGCCCGTTCTTTGAGGGGCAGATCCTTGAAAAAATCCGCAAGGGCCATCTCATCAGCTTTGCGAAGAGGCCGAAAAGTCACCTCGCTGTTGTCATCGAGAAGGACCTTCTTTGGGTAGGTATTGATCAGTATTTCGACGAGTCTGTCCATGTTCGTCTCCTTAAGGCCGAATGTATTCAGAGAGGGCTCGTCACCGGCGCCTGGCCTCAGTAATACCACCCTCGTTCTACGATCATCGCAAACCCCATGCCGCCGCCGACGCAGAGGGCGGCCAGCCCGACCTTAACATCACGTTTCTCCATCTCATAGAGAAGGGTCGTGAGAATTCGTGATCCGCTGCATCCGATGGGATGTCCCAGGGCTATGGCGCCGCCGTTGACGTTCACCTTGTCGGGATCGATCTGGAGACTATTGACACATGCCAGAGCCTGAGCTGCGAAGGCCTCGTTGAGTTCAGCGAGATCAACCTCTTTTCCCAGTTCTCCCTTTACTTTAGCAACGGCGCCCTGGACGGCAAAAATAGGACCGATACCCATGAGTTCTGGTTCACAGCCCCTGGCATCATAAGAGACGATCTTCGCCAGCGGCTTTATTCCCAGCTTATACGCCTTGTCGGCAGACATGATGACGAGCGCTGCAGCACCGTCATTCACTCCCGAAGAGTTTCCCGCCGTCACCGTCCCCTTCTTGTCAAAAGCCGGTTTCAGCTTGGCGAGTTTTTCGGCTGTTGTCCCAAATTTGGGGTACTCGTCCGTATCAAAGGGTATGGGATCTCCCTTCTTCTGTGGTACCATCACCGGAACGATCTCATCTTTGAACCGGCCTGATGTGATCGCCTTCTCAGCCTTTGCCTGGCTTATTGCTGCGTACTCGTCCTGTGCCTCACGGCTGATGTTGAACTTCTTCGCCACGTTTTCTGCGGTAATGCCCATGTGAGTATCACTGAAAGAGCACCAGAGACCGTCGCGAATCATGATGTCGAGGACCTGGCTATGTCCCATCCTGAGTCCCCACCGGGATTGTGTCAGGACATAGGGGGCCTGGCTCATATTCTCCATGCCGCCTGCCACGACGATATCTGCATCACCGGCCTTGATCTTTTGCGTCGCTGTTATGACAGCCTCCATGCCCGAACCGCAAACGACGTTCACCGTCAAAGCCGGAGTATACTGGGCAACTCCTCCATTGATGGCAGCCTGACGCGCAGGATTCTGGCCTAATCCTGCCTGCAAGACATTCCCCATGACCACAAGATCGACTTTGTCGGTACTGACCCGCGCTCGCCTGAGGGCTTCCCTTATGACGATGCCTCCCAACTCAACAGCAGGCACGTCCTTTAACGTCCCCCCGAAGCTCCCGATAGCTGTCCGAACAGCGCTGGCGATCACCACATTGCGCATAGAGCCTCCTTCACCCTCCGGTCGATGTCTTCGATGCCAATTCTTTGACCATGATCGCAATATCTGCATAGTTCTGATGAATATCCTTGACATAGTTCCTAAGAGTCGCAATACGGTCAAATCCTGATCTTTCGAAAGCCTTGATCACGCCGGCCCTTGCGGTGACGATCCTTGCGACCAGCTTCTTCAGACCGGACTCTGAAGCAATCTGAGAGATCTCATCAAAGAGCAGTCCTCCGAGACCGCGATTCTGAAAGGCCGGATCGATCACGACCCTCACCTCACCGACGTGGCGGCCCCACCCAAAGGTCTGCCGGTGGAGTGTTGAGCCTGCCACGAGTTTCCCGTCATGTTCAGCAATGATCGGCACGGTCTTTTCATAGTTGAGGTCACGCATCCATCCCGCGATGATTTTCCTGTTCGTCACGTCGTTTCTCAGATATCGCCTGGCCTCTTCAGGCAGAGAACTGAAGAACATGTAGACATCATTCTCATCATCCCTCGTCATGGGCCTCAACGTGATGACCGCGCCGTCCTTCAATGTGACTTTCTTGGGGAATCCTTCCAGCATTTCATATCTCCTTCAAAAGAGAATCTCTGCCTCAAAGTCCGTAAGAGAAAAGAGTACCGTCCTTCGGCAGTGCTGCCGTCTTCGGATCATTCATGAGATCGACCGCCTCACGTCCTCTTTTCAGAGAATGTTGGCTCTATGAGGGCGTCTTTGTTTGATTCAAAAATATCAGGAAAAGACCTGTTTGTCAAGGTGACACTTTCATGAATTCTGGTTATTCAGGGTTATCCATGGAAATTCCTGTGACGTGATGCGAGTCAAAGGAGCCCTCCATTTGATTATCTTATAGATTCGATGAAAATTATTAAGTGGCAAAAAAGAAGGGATTGGTGATATGTTGAAATCAAGGAGTGAAGCATTAAGGAGAAGAGATGTTTAGAGTGAAACCAAGAAAGAGGAGGACATCATGAAGACGTTACTATGTAAGGATGTCGGCGTAAATTGCGACTTCGTGGCGCGCGGCAGGACGGATGCCGAGGTCCTGAATAAAGCATCAGAGCATGCGAGAAAGGATCACGGTATCAAGAAGGTCACTAAGGATTACCTTGATTCTTGGCGCAAGAAGATTCACGAAGCGTAGCGCTGATCGCACCAAAGGGAAAAGGCTGAGGAACGGTGTGAAGCGATACACTCCGCTTCATATCAGTTCCTTATCCTTGTTGTCCTCCCCATTCTTCCGACTGCCCTGAAAGTCATCCTCAGGGCGGGAACGCTGCTAACGCAGTTTATCTGAATTCCGCCCTCCCTTCGGTCTTGGTTACTCAATACATGATGTGGTACCCACAAAGTGGGTTACAACAATATTTAGTGCAGTTTTTTCCCTTGACAAGAGCGTTCCTTTCTTATATAGTTTAGTGGTAAATTGTGGTAATAAGTGGAAGGGGAATGATGCCTGCTTTTTCCGGTAAATATTATTACTCGGTGGATGAAAAGGGAAGACTCATGATCCCCGCTCCTTTCAGAGAAATCCTCACTACCCATTACAGCTCAAGATTATACATCATAACGAACGCGGCCTTTGACCGTTGCCTTCATCTCTACCCCTATGAAGAGTGGACAAAACTTGAGGACAAGGTGAGGGCGCTCCCGAAGATGCTTGAAGAAGTCCGTTTCTTCATGCGTCGCGTCGTAGCCTCTGCACAGGAGTGTTCCTTTGACAAGCAGGGGAGACTCCTCATTCCCGCGACCCACAGGGAGGACGCGGGCATAAAGACTGATGTTGCTCTCATCGGCCAGATCGAGAAGATCGAGATATGGGACAGGAGAGAATGGAATGACGCTGTTGACCTGAGCAGGTTCGACCGAAAGACCGTTGAAGAACGCCTGGCGGCTTACGGCATTTAAATGATCGTCCACCTTCCCGTCATGGTGAAGGAAGTCATGGAAGTTCTCAACGTAAATCCTGGGGGGATATATGTTGACGCGACAGTCGGTTTGGGAGGACACGCAGAGAAGATACTCGGTCTCCTGCATGCCGGGGGAAGGATCGTCGGCATTGACAGGGATGAAAGGGCATTGAAGATGGCCCATGAAACACTCCGTGACGAAAGAGTTTTCCTCATGAAGGGGAAGTTCTCAGAGATGGGAAGCCTGGTTAAGGAGACTGGCATCGAAAAGGTTGACGGCGTTCTTTTCGACTTCGGAGTCTCGATGATGCAGTTGAGAGACCCTGACAGGGGTTTCAGTTTCCACTCTGAAGAACGCCTCGATATGAGGATGGACAGAAGCCAAAGGCTGACAGCCGAGGAGATCGTGAATACCTATCCTGAAAAGACCATGGAAAGGATCCTTGAGGTTTACGGTGAGGAGCGGTTTGCAAGAAAGATCGCAAAGGCGATCGTAACCTACAGAATGAAGAAAAGAATCGTCACCTGCGCTGAGCTCGCAGGGATCGTGAGCACGGTTTACCGGAAGAGGGGAAAGATCCATCCCGCAACAAAGGCCTTCCAAGCCCTGCGGATCGCCGTGAACAACGAGATAACCGAGATTATCCACGGACTCGAAGAGTCACTTGACCTGCTGAAACCGGGGGCAAGGCTCTGCACCATTTCCTACCATTCCCTTGAGGACGGGACCGTAAAGAATTTCCTTCGTGATTCCCAGAGGAACGGACTCGTGAGGGTCCTGACAAAAAAACCCTTGAGCCCTTCCTATGACGAGGTGCGTCTCAACCCGTCATCGAGAAGCGCAAAACTGAGAGGAGCCGAGAGACTATGATGTATGTGAGTCGGAAAAGCATGGCATCCTATTTCATCGCCCCGTTGTGCATAGCCCTTCTCTTGTGCGGAGTCTTCGGCATCGTCTGGCTCAGGTCCAGTTTCATATCGATGGAGTACGGAATCAGCGAACTCGAAAAGGTGAGACTAGAAAAACTCAGGGAGACAAAGATGCTCATGGCTGAAAAGGCGGCCCTCCTCTCGATGCAGAAAGTTGAAAAGACGGCTGTGGCGACTCTCGGTCTTGTCTTTCCGAACAGGACGAAGGTCGTCGCTGTGAAGGAGAAGAGTTCAGGCCCTTTAAAGGCCTCTTATGAAGTAACACAATACGGAGCAAACAGTATCAGGAGCACTGAAACAGAGGGTACGAGCGGGGGGGCGCTCTGAGAAAAAGGTCCGTTATCCTCAACACGGCGATATCGTTCTGCTTTTGCATCGTAATCCTGCGTCTCGCTGACATCATGTTGTTCAATCATGACCGGTTCGATCAAAAGGCCAAAGAGCAGCAACTGAAGAAAGAGGATATCCTGGTAAGGCGTGGGATTATCTATGACAGGCGGGGCAGGGAAATAGCCGTCAATCTGGAACTGGAATCCCTGTACTGCGACCCCCTCGAGATCGATTCGCCCGAAGAGAGTGCCCGGAAAGTATCGGCGATTACTGGTAAACCACGGAATGTCATCCTCGACAAGCTCTCCTCGGACAAGCGCTTTGTCCTGGTCGAACGGAAGCTCGACCCCGGCATAGCGAGGAAGATCAAGGATTCGAAGATCAAGGGGATCGATTTTGTCTCTGACGCCAAGAGGTTCTATCCGAAGGGTTCCCTTGCCTCCCATATCCTTGGATTTGTGGATATCGACAACAACGGGATTGAGGGGGTTGAGCTCAAGTACAACGCGTACCTCAGAGGCAACGGGGGGAAGGTCGTTCTCGAGAGAGATGCGAGCGGCAGGACATTGTCTCAGGGTGTTGACATGGAGTCTAAAGGGAACAATCTGGTGCTGACGATCGATGAGGGCCTTCAATATATGGTCGAGACGGAACTCGACAGCGCGCTGAAACAATGGAGGGCCGCTGCTGCAACTGCCATCATGATGGACCCCTTTTCTGGGGAGATTCTCGCCCTCGCAAACAACCCTTCCTATAACCCCAACCTGACTTCCGAAAGCAGGAGCTCAGAGAGGAGAAACAGGGCGATAACGGACTGCTACGAGCCCGGTTCCACATTCAAGATCATCGTCGGTACTGCCGCCATTGAAGAGAAGCTTGTTGCCCTTGATTCTCCCTTTGACTGCAGCAGGGGGTCCGTCGAGATCGGCGGAAGGACGATCCATGACGCCCACAGACACGGTCTCCTCACCTTTAAGGAGGTGATACAGAAGTCTTCCAACGTAGGATCGGTAATGATCGGCATGAGGCTTGGCAAAGAGAGGGTGTATAAGTATGCAAAGGCCTACGGATTTGGTGACAAGACCGGTATTGACCTTCCGGGAGAGGTCTCAGGCTGGATCCGTGTTCCTGAAAGATGGTCAGGAGTCTCTCTCGGATCCATATCAATCGGTCAGGAGGTCGCTGTGACCCCCCTCCAGGTCCTCAGGGCTTATGCTGCCATAGGAAACGGAGGTTTACTGGTCAAGCCCCACGTCGTATCACGGGTCTTTTCTCCCTCTGGCAGGGAGATCTGGTCCTTCCAGCCTGAGTCGAAGAGGGCCATTTCACGGGAGACTGCAGAGACCTTCAGGGATATCCTGAAGACCGTTACGGAAGACGGCGGCACAGCCAAGAGCGCATCGGTGGACGGCAATTATGTCGCCGGTAAAACAGGCACCGCCCAGATCATCGATCCGCGGACCAAGAGATACTCTCGGGAGAAATACGTAAGCTCCTTTGTGGGCTTCGTGCCTGCAGACAATCCCAGGATCGCGATGATCATCGTCATCTACGAACCGAAGGGCCAGATATACGGCGGAGTCGTAGCCGCTCCCGTTTTCAGGAAGATCGCTGAGAATGCCCTCTCCTATCTGAACGTGCCGAGGGAAAATGTTCAGAAGACCGCACAGGTGATCACAAAATGAGATTAGGAGAGATCCTTGACGGATGCGAATACAGCCTCGTGACGGACTCTGCGCCCGGAGTCGGGAGCTGCCAGTCTGCCGGCAACAAAAGCGATAAGGAATGCCTTGTCCTTGATACGGAGATATCGGGCATAGCCTATGACTCAAGAAGGGTAGAAGAGGGCTCCCTTTTTGCCGCTGTCAGGGGTGAGAACCTTGACGGCCACCGCTTTATCAGCCATGCCCTTGCCAGGGGTGCAGCAGCGGTGGTGGCCGAAAGGGACCCCAGAGAAGGGCATCATCTGCCCTTTTACATACGGGTGCCTGACAGCAGGAAGTTGCTTGCCTGTATCTCAAATAATTTTTATAGAAGACCGTCTGAGGAGGTCCCGGTCATCGGTGTGACAGGAACAAACGGGAAGACGACAACAACATACCTCATGAAATCCATCCTCGAGGCATGGGGAAAGGACGTCGGCCTCATCGGTACGATCCGCTACCTTATCGGGGAAACCTCATACCCGGCATCCCATACAACTCCAGAGGCTCCCGAGTTCCAGGAACTCCTCCGCAGGATGATCTCGGCTGGATGCAGGTATGTGGTCGCCGAGATCTCGTCCCATTCCCTTTCTCTCAAGAGGGTCGACTATACGAGGTTCAAGGCCGCGGTCTTTACGAATCTCACGAGAGACCATCTCGATTTTCACGGGACCATGGACGACTATTTCGAGGCAAAGAAGAGGCTCTTTTCGGAACTGTTGCCAGAAGAGGGGATCGCCGTCATTAATGCCGATGATCTCTGGGGCGCAAGGCTTTTGCGGGAGATGGAGAAGAGGAATGTCGTCACCTACGGCATCATCTCGGAAGCCGACGTGACTGCGACGGGCATCGATCACACCTTCTCCGGGACCTCCCTCACCATAATGGGGAAGGATGGAAAGAGATCAAGGATTGAATCACCGCTCCTCGGCACCGCCAATACGTACAACATTCTTGCTGCTGCAGCGGCTGCCTTGGCAATGGATGTCCCGATCGACGCGATTCAAAAGGGCGTCAGGTCCGTATCATCCATTGATGGGAGGCTCGAGAAGATTGACGAAGGCCAGGGTTTCCTCTGCATAGTCGATTACGCCCATACCCCGGATGCTCTGGAACGGCTTATCACTACTGCAAGGGAACTGATACTGCATGCAAGGGAACGGGGCCGGCTGCACGAAGTCTCAGAAGAAGAGACCGAACCTCGGGCCCAGGATGCGAAGCCCAGGATCATCACGGTCTTCGGCTGCGGCGGAAACAGAGACCGGGGGAAGCGACCCTTAATGGGAGGGATCGCCAGCAGACTCAGCGATGAGGTATTCATCACCTCTGACAATCCGAGAAAAGAAGACCCCCAGGAGATCATAAAAGAGATAGAATCGGGTATCATAGAGGACAACGTTTTTTCCGTTCCTGACAGAAGAGAGGCGATAACGATGGCTGTCGAAAGAGCCGGGCGAGGGGATATCGTTATTATCGCAGGAAAGGGACACGAGGAGTATCAGGAGATTGGAGAGAAGAGACATCGTTTCAGCGACCGCGAGGTTGTGAGTGAGGCGATCAGAAACAGGCTCAAGAGGATGCAGGATGGGTGAGGCAGAAGCAATTACCGTGAGTGACATTCTTCAGGCGACGGCCGGAAGGCTGGTGAGCGGAGATCCCTGTTCGGTCTTCACGGGGATCTCGACTGACTCGAGGACCGTCAGAAGGGGAGAACTCTTTGTGCCCCTGAAGGGCGAGAGATTTGACGGACACGATTTTCTGCCCGATGCCCTGAGGCAAGGAAACGGGGCCGTGGTCAGCGTCCCTATCGGACCTATGGAGGGGAAGGTCATCATTCTTGTGGAGGACACCCTCAAGGCACTTCAGGACATGGCTCATGAGAAGAGAGTAAGAAACCCCGTGACCGTTATCGGCGTGACCGGTACGAACGGAAAGACAACGACAAAGGAGCTCATAGCATCGATCATCGGGGTCAGTCACAGGGTTCTGAAGAACGAAGGAAACCTCAATAACCAGATTGGCCTCCCCTTAAGCCTCCTGAAACTGAGGGGCGATGAAGAGTTTGTCGTCCTCGAAATGGGCGCGAGCAGGAGGGGTGATATAACAGAGCTCTGCGATATAGCGCTTCCTGATGCAGGCGTCATAACAAATATCGGGTTTGGACACCTTGAGGGTTTCGGGGATATCGGGGGCGTGAGAAACACAAAACTCGAGCTCTTTGACGCGGTAAAAACAATTGCCGTGAATGCCGATGATGTTTTTCTCATGGAAGGAATCAACGTGAAGCTGGAGGGGCGTCATAAACCAGCCGTCATCACCTACGGTGTTTCAGGGAGGGCAGATGTCCTGGCAGAGGATATCACCTACGAAGAGAGCAGCTCCCTCTTTGCAATTCGTATGGCTCACGGGAGACGTATTGAGGTCAGCCTTCTCCTGCCGGGAAGGTTTAACATCTGGAACGCCTTGGCTGCTGCGTCAATTTGTGAGGGCCTCGGGATCGGTCCCGAAGAGATCAAGGAAGGGATCGAATCCTTCTCAGGAGTCCCGATGCGTCTCGAAGTGAAAGAGCTCTCGGGAATGAGGATCATCAGCGACACCTATAATGCGAACCCCGTGTCCATGGAAGAGGCCATGAAAGAACTCGTCAGGTTAAGAAGGAGAAGGGCCATAGCCATCCTCGGTGATATGCTCGAACTCGGCCCGTACGCTGAAGAGGCACACAGGAGACTTGGTAGATGGATGGCCTCGCTTCCTGTCGACCTTTTCGTAGCTGTGGGACCGCTCATGTCGAAGGCAGCTGAGGAATTTCTTTCATCCCGCGGGCAGTTGTTGATCGTGCAGGATTCTTCCGAGGCAGCGGTAATCTTCCGTAACATCCGCAGAGAGGGGGATACGGTTCTCCTGAAGGGTTCGAGGGGGATGCGCATGGAAAAGGTTCTTGAGGAATTTCCTGAAACAGAGCTCGTAAGGACGGGAAGTGAGGCAAGGGATGCTCTATAGTCTCCTCTACGGCCTCCATACCTGGTTTTCACCTCTTAACGTATTCCGCTATATAACCTTCAGGACTGCCATATCGATCATAACCGCGATGCTCATCACCTTTGTCATCGGCCCCCGGGTGATCGAACGGCTGAGGGGGTTGAGCGTCACCCAGCAGATCAGAGATGATGGACCGCAGACCCATCTCGGCAAATCAGGGACGCCGACCATGGGGGGGATCCTCATCGTCCTCTCGATTGTGCTCACGGCTCTTCTGTGGGGGGATCTGAGAAACAGTTACATATGGGTCATGCTTGTGTCCACGGTGGGGTTTGGAGGGATCGGCCTTCTGGACGATTATCTCAAGGTCGTGAAGAGAAACCCGAAGGGACTCCGTGCGTGGTACAAGTTCGGATCTCAGCTGCTCATTGCTCTGCTCATAGGCCTGTTCCTTTACATGAACCCGAAAGACCCCTTTTCCGACGTCCTGAGCATCCCCTTTTTCAAGAAGTGGCTCTTTGATCTCGGCTGGTTCTACATCCCCTTCTCTGTTGTCGTGATCGTAGGCTCTTCGAATGCCGTAAACCTGACGGATGGTATCGACGGCCTTGCAATCGGTCTTGTTGCCATCGCCGTCCTCGCAAACGGCATCCTTGTCTATATCTCAGGGAACAAGAATCTTGCAGGCTATCTTCAGGTCCTCTTCCTGCCGGGGACAGGAGAGTTGACGGTCTTCTGCGGCGCCATGCTCGGCGCAGCCCTGGGGTTCCTCTGGTACAACGCCTATCCCGCAGAGGTCTTCATGGGCGATGTCGGCTCCCTCGGTCTTGGCGGATCCCTCGGCACCCTGGCGGTGATAACGAAGCACGAGATCGTCCTTGCCGTCGTGGGGGGGATCTTTGTCATAGAGACGCTGTCGGTTATCCTTCAAGTTGCTTCATTCAAGCTCCGGGGGAAACGGATTTTCAGGATGGCGCCGATCCACCACCATTTTGAACTCAAAGGATGGCCTGAGCCGAAGGTCATTGTGAGGTTCTGGATCGTAGGGATCATGCTGGCGCTCTTAAGTCTAACTACGCTCAAGGTGAGGTGAACATGAAACAGCTGTCGGTCATGAGTCGTCAACCGCTATCAATCGGGAGGAGATTGTCATTTATCCTGGTCCTTTTTCTCCTTGCCATCCATTGTCCGCTCACTTCTTCCTTTGGCGATGAAATTCGTTCGCGGGCCGCAATTGTTATGGAGGCATCAACAGGAAGGGTCCTCTACGGAAAGAACCCGAACCTGAAGCTGCCTCCGGCAAGTACGACGAAGCTCATGACAGCGATGGTGACCCTTGACAGGCTCGATCTCAATGACGTCGTCACCATCAGTGAAAAGGCGGCGGGTGTCTCTCCCATCAAGGCCAACTTCAGGCCGGGCGAAAGAGTCACGGTAAAGACCCTGCTCTATGCGGCCTTGCTCAGGTCTGCGAACGATGCGGCCTATGCACTTTCCGAGGCTGTCGCAGGCTCTGAGGAGAAGTTCGCCGAACTCATGAACGAGAAGGTCCTTGCCCTCGGAATGTCCGACACGGTCTTTGCGAATGCCACCGGCCTGCCGGGAGGCAGGCAATACACGACGGTCCACGATCTCTCCCGTCTCATGAGGCACGCCCTGCGATACCCGACCGTGAGGGAAATCATCAATACTAAGGCAAGTCATATTGAGACGGAGGAAGGCAGGACTATATTCCTCAAGAACATCAACAAGCTTCTGTGGGAAGATGATGCGATGGTCGGCGGCAAGACAGGATACACAAGGGCGGCGAAACATTGCTTTGTATGCGCAGGGTCCCAGGAGAATGAGACGATCATCGCCGCTATCCTGGGGGCTCCTTCCAGGGAGACGCTCTGGAAGGAATCAGAGGCGCTCCTGGCAAAGGGCTTTGCAGTCAGCAAGAGCCAGGAAGAGCCTGTCATCTATTTCACGCAATCCGACTACAGGGCGGGTATCGAGAAGGCCTCTTACAGCGCCGGTTCTTCTGAGATCAAGAAAGTGTCATACAAGAAGACCGGCAGGAAGGGCACAAAGAAGGCAAAAAGAGGCAGGTCAAAGGGTCACGCCAAGAAACAGAAGAGATCGAAGAACAACGATATCGTGATGAAAGGTCCTGATGGAAGTAAAGGGTAAGAAGATACTTGTCTTCGGTCTCGCGAGGAGCGGCGTCGGCGCCGCCAATCTCCTTGCGAGCCTTGGCGCCGATGTAACAGTAACCGACAAGAAGGGAAGAGAGGAGCTTCGGGAATATACCTCGCTTCTGGCTCCTTGCGTTCGTCTCTCCCTTGGGGGGTGCCCTTCGAGTCTGAACGGAACCGACATGATCGTCGTGAGCCCCGGTGTTCCCCTCTCTATTGATCCCCTTGTCAGGGCAAAAGACAGAGGGGTGAGGGTGATCGGCGAACTCGAGGTTGCCTACGAGATATCGAAGGAGTATTCGCCCTTCGGGATTCAACGTGCTGAATTTCTTGCGGTAACGGGAACGAACGGGAAGTCAACGACGACGGCCCTCCTAGACTGGATGCTGAGGAAGTCGGGATTTAAGACCCTCCTCGGAGGGAATATCGGAAATGCCTTGAGCGAGGAAATCCTCGGAATCGTCAGGAACCGGCAGGAGTCAGCGCTTGATTTCATCGTTGCCGAGGTCTCGAGCTTTCAACTCGAGTCAATAGAGGAGTTCAGGCCAAAGGGCGCAACAATCCTCAATATCTCTCCCGATCATCTCGACAGGTATCACTCTCTTACAGAGTACGCAGGGGCGAAGGCGAGGGTTTCCCTGAACCAGAGAGAAGGAGACTTTCTTCTTCTCAACGCCGATGACCCTTTGACAGGGGAGATTGTAAGGACGATGGAGACTCAGGGGGCCGGAGGCAAGGGAGGGCCAGAGGTCTTTTCTTTTAGCAGGAAAGAGAAGGTGAAGGGTGCATATCTTCAAGGCGGCCTTATCTCTTTTGACTTGCCTGAGGTGTCTCCGTCCTTCGCCCTTGATCCTTCATCCTTCGTGATTAAAGGTGTCCATAACCTGGAGAATGCCATGGCCGCTTCGGCCATGGCTCTCCTTGCAGGGTGCGACCCTGCGGCCGTGGCTGAAGCATTGCGGGAGTTTCCTGGTCTTGAACACAGGATGGAGTTTGTAAGGGAGCTGGACGGCGTGAAGTATATCAACGATTCGAAGGGTACCAATGTCGGGGCTGTGATGAAATCGATCGAAGGGTTTCAGGAGCCCTTAATCCTCATAGGTGGAGGAAGGGACAAGGCAGGTGATTTTTCTTTATTGAGACCTCTCGTGCGGGAGAGGGTCAGGACGCTCATCCTGATCGGCGAGGCGTCTGAAAAGATGAAGGTAGCCCTTGGAGATGAGACAAGGACCATTCTCGCCTCAGACCTGAGGGAGGCTGTAGGCATCGCGCGGGACAATGCGCGGAGAGGCGATGTCGTCCTCCTTTCGCCTGCCTGTGCAAGTTTCGATATGTTCAGGGATTTTGAGGACAGGGGAAGACAGTTCAAAAAGATCGTGATGGAGCTGTCATAAGATGCGGACGAAGAACACCTACGATAAGCTTCTCCTCCTGACAACCCTTCTGCTCATCGGTTTCGGGGCCCTCATGGTCTATAGCTCCACATCCGTTGTGACTCCGGTCTTTGCGAGACGGAATATATCGCAGTTCTTCTATTTCAAGAGACATCTCTTTACGCTTCTCATTGGCATTGTTGTCCTCTATCTTGGTTCCCGGGCGAGTGTCCAGACCTTCAGGAAGATAGCGGTGCCGCTCCTGATCTTCTCCCTTATCCTTCTGATCCTCGTCTTTGTCCCGAAGATCGGTATCACTGCCGGCGGGGCGAGGAGGTGGATACGCCTCTGGCCTTCAACCTTTCAGCCCTCAGAGCTGGTGAAACTCGCGATGGTCCTCTTCCTCGCCAAGTACATGTCCGGCCCTACGTACCGGACCGACAACATCTATTCCTTTGTCGTGCCCATAGGAATCATGGTCGGTTTTCAGGGAGTCTTCTTGAAGCAACCTGATTTTGGCGCGACCATGAGTCTCGGACTCATCACCTTTGCCATGCTGACCGTATCAGGCATGAGGCTGCGGTATCTGATGATGCCTTCGGTCCTCGTCATACCGGTCCTGATCTATCTCCTCAAGGAGCCTTACAGGCTCAAGAGGATCGTCTCTTTTCTCGATCCCTGGAAAGATCCCCAGGGATCAGGCTTCCAGCTCGTTCAGTCCTTCATAGCCCTCGGGAGCGGAGGACTGTCAGGTGTCGGGCTGGGCGAGTCGAAACAGAAGTTGTCTTTCCTCCCGGAGTCCCATACCGATTTTATCTTTTCCCTCGTAGGTGAGGAACTGGGGTTCATCGGCGCTTCCATCCTTGTGGCGCTCTTTTGCTTTCTCTTTATCAGAGGAATCCAGATCGCAAACAGGGCCAAGGATCCCTTTGTCCATTACCTGGCATCGGGCCTTTCGATGATGATAGCCCTCCAGGCCCTCATAAATTTCTTCGTGGCTACCGGCCTTGCCCCTACAAAGGGCCTTCCCCTTCCCTTCGTGAGCTACGGGGGATCGGCTCTCCTGGTCAATATGGCGGCCATAGGAATCCTCCTTAACCTGTCAAGGGGAGAAGAGGAACGGGAGATCGTGGACAAGAATAAGATATTAATAGAGAAGAAGAAGGCTTTGATGGCTGTTTATGGAAGGTCACGACCCTTCAGGGACGGAAGGGCTTTCTCAGGCGTCGGGAGGTCTCCCCGATGAAGATTATTATAGCAGGAGGCGGGACGGGAGGTCATCTTTTCCCGGGAATCGCTATCGCAGAGGAACTGAAGAAGAGAGACGGGACAACGGAAGTGACTTTTGTGGGTACGGAGCGCGGCATTGAATCGTCGATCATCCCGAGAGAAGGGTATCCCATACGTTATCTCAGGGCAGAGGGTCTCGTGGGAAAGTCTCTGTTGAAAAAAGTCACAGGTGCGCTGAGGACGGTCTTTTCCCTGCATGAATCCTATTCTTTGTTAAAGAGGCTGAGACCGGACGCAGTCATCGGTGTAGGCGGTTATGCATCATTCGGCCCTGTCCTTGCAGCCCGGTTCTTGTCCGTACCAACGCTCATAGCAGAACAGAATACGATCCCGGGACTTGCGAACAGGATTTTAGGAAAGATCGCCGACGCCGTCTGTGTCACCTATCATGAGAGCCTCTCCTTTTTCCCGAGGAACAAGACCTTTATAACCGGGAACCCTATCAGGAACAGGATCCTCTCGGGCGACAGAGAGGGAGCCTATGATCTCTTCAGTCTCGACCGGGGGAGATTCACGATCTTCGTCTTCGGCGGAAGCGCAGGCGCACGGACCATAAATAATGCGGTATGCGGTGCTTTTCCCTTTGTCAATGACATAAAAGACGGTATCCAGTTTCTCCATCAGACAGGCAAGGGAGATTACGAGACGGTCCGTGAGACATACCGGAAATGGGGATTCAGAGGGACCGTGACGCCTTTCATACACCAGATGCCCGAGGCCTACGCCGTTGCAGACCTCGTTCTCTCAAGGGCCGGTGCAACGACCCTTGCAGAATTGACGGCCTTAGGCAGGCCCGCAATCCTCATACCCTATCCCTTTGCCGCAGCCCATCATCAGGAGATGAATGCCGAGAGGCTTTCTGAAATGGGTGCGGTAAGGGTGATCCTCGACCACGAATTGGACGGTGAGACCCTGGCAAGGAACATCAGGGATCTTTACAGCGACGCAGGCATGAGGTTCGAGATGCAGAGATCGAGCAGGTCCCTCGGAAGGCCTGATGCAGCACAGAAGGTCGTGGATATTTTGACAAGTCTCGTGAAGATGTTGGCGGCCGGAAGCGGGCGGCCAAGGCAGAAGGCATTTCAGCGGCATATGAGTAACCACGGAGACACTGAGGCCCTGAGGTAGGCCGGGGACAAGGGTTCGTGGCAGCGGTGAAGAACAGAGGGAGAAGAGATGTTTGAGCGTTACAGGACCATTCACTTCGTCGGTATCGGCGGAATAGGCATGAGCGGCATCGCCGAGGTCCTGCACAATCTCGGATACGAAGTGACGGGCTCTGACCTGAAAGAGTCCGAGACGGTTGCAAGGCTCAGGGAACTCGGCATCAGGGTTTCTTTAGGACACAGGGCTGAAAATATCGATGATGCCCATGTCGTTGTCATCTCATCTGCGGTCTCTGATGAAAATCCTGAGGTCCTCGCAGCGCAGGCAAGGTCTGTCCCGGTAATCCCGAGGGCCGAGATGCTTGCCGAATTGGGCAGGTTGAAATACAGCGTGCTCATAGCCGGCGCGCATGGGAAGACGACAACGACTTCCCTGATCGCCACAATACTCTCGCGCGGCGGCATTGATCCCACGATCATCATAGGGGGCAAGCTCAAATCAACGGGGAGCAATGCAAGGCTCGGACAGGGAGACTTCATGGTAGCCGAGGCTGATGAGAGTGACGGCTCTTTCCTCAAGCTCTCACCGACGATCGCGGTAGTGACAAACATCGACCGGGAACATATGGATTTCTTCAAGAATATGGATGCCCTGAAGGACGCCTTTGTCTCTTTTGTCAACAAAGTGCCTTTCTACGGATTGTCGATCCTCTGCATCGAGAACCGTTTTGTCAGGGAGATCCTGCCGAGAATTCACCGGAGGTACATCACCTACGGACTCTCTGAAGATGCCGACGTCATTGCCACCGGTATTCAACCGGGATTCATGTCAATATCCTTTCAAGTCCGGTATAAAGGGAAGGACCTCGGCACCTTTTCTGTGCCGACGCCGGGGATCCACAATGTTCTGAACGCCCTCGCCAGCATCGCCGTTGGCATCGAACTCAAGATGGAGACCGAAAAGATCAGGGGAGGGTTAAAAAGCTTCAGCGGGATCCAGAGAAGATTCGAATTAAAAGGCGAGGTCAGGGGTGTGAGGGTCTTTGATGATTATGGTCACCACCCTGCCGAGATAAAGGCTGCCTTGAAGGCTGCAAGGGAATCTCTGCTCAACGCTGAAGGCGGAATGGGGCATGGTACATCGAGATCGGGAGAGAGAGGAAGGTTGGTCGTGCTCTTCCAGCCGCACCGGTACACACGGACGAGGGACCTCATGGACGAGTTCTCCGCTTCCTTTGGCGATGCCGATCTTCTCTATCTCATGGATATTTATGCTGCAGGTGAGAAGCCGATAGCAGGTGTCAGTTCTGTCCGGATGGCTCAGACAATTGAGGCAGCGGGACAGGATGTGAGATATGTGGCTGACAGAGCGGCTCTTCTCAAAACCCTTTCAGAGAACCTCAGGCCAGAGGATGTCCTCTTCACGCTCGGCGCCGGGGATGTCTGGAAGGTTGGAGAAGAGTTGTTGAGAAGGATGCGGGAAGAAGGGAAATGATCTTTTCGAGTCTTGCACCATCCTCGTGATTTGAACGAGATGATTATGACGGAAGAGAGGAACAGTCTGAGAGAGATGCTGAGGCAGGAGAGGTTCAGAGGGGACGTGCTCTTTGATGAACCGATGAAGAACCACACAACCCTGAGGATAGGTGGTAATGCCCAGGCTATGGTGACACCTCAGGATGTTATCTCTCTCAGAAATCTGCTCATGGAGGGGAGAGAGCGGAATATCCCTGTGGTCGTTGTGGGAGGCTGCAGCAACCTGCTCGTAACCGATGGAGGGATTGAAGGCATTGTTGTCTCGGCGGCATCTCTTTGCCGCATCCTTGTCATTGAGGAGAAGGATGATGAGGTGAGGCTCTTTGTCGAGTCAGGTACACCGCTCCAGAAAATGGTCAATCTTTCGAAGGAGAAAGGATACGAAGGGTTGGAAGGGCTTGCAGGTATCCCCGGATCTGTGGGAGGTGCCGTCAGGGGAAACAGCGGTTCCTTCGGATATGAGATCGGAAACGTTATCGATGCGGTCAGTGTCATGAACCAGTACGGCAAGCTGTCGCTCCTCGATGCACGGAATCTGACTTTCAGATACCGGTCGATCGATATCCCTGACGAATGCATGATCCTCAGTGTAAACATGAGACTGAAAAAGGGCGATGCTCATGGTGTGGCAAAGAGTATTAACGATTTCCTCCTCGAAAAGAGAACGAAACAGCCCATAGGGGCATGGTCTGCGGGCTGCGTCTTTAAGAACCCCGAAGGGGCATACGCAGGAAAGCTCATCGATGAAGCCGGATGCAAGGGGATGAGACGGGGAGACGTAGAGGTGAGCGGTCTGCACGCAAACTTTTTCATCAACAGGGGCGAGGGGAGGGCCTCGGATTTCCTTGCCCTTATGGACGAGGTCAGGGAGAGGGTGATGAAGGCCTTTGGCATCGAGCTGGAGCGGGAGATCAAGATCGTAGGGAGAGATAGAGACCATGCAGACTGAGACGTGCAAGAGTGGGAGTCTGAAATCAGCTGTCACGGAAGAATCATGGCGGTGACGGACAAGCGGATCGGTGTATTGATGGGCGGTACCTCAACCGAAAGGGAGGTCTCGCTGAAGAGCGGAACGGCTGTCTTGAATGCATTGAAGGGCCTCGGCTACGATGTCCATCCGATCGATGTCGGCCGTGACGTCTGCGAGGTCCTGAAGAGGGAGAGGATTGAGATTGCCTTTCTTGTCCTTCACGGCGGCCACGGAGAGAACGGAGACCTACAGGGTCTCCTTGAGGTTATGGGGATCCCTTACACCGGCTCAGGGGTTCTTGCCTCTGCCCTCGCTATGGACAAGGAGGCGGCAAAGAAGATCTTCCTTTACCACGGCATCCCTGTGCCGCCCTTCACAATGATGAGCAAGGGGGCTTTTGTCAAGGGGAAATCTGATATGGAGGAGAAGAAAATCCCGGCTTTAGCCTTTGGATTGCCATGGGTTGTCAAGCCCGCTTCTGAGGGCTCGAGCATAGGCGTAAGCATCATAAAGGATGAAGATGCATTTCCTTCGGCGCTAGAGAATGCCTTCGTATTCGGTCACAGGGCGATCATCGAAAAATATGTCGAAGGCAGAGAGGTCCAGATAGGCATACTCGGCGAGAGAGTCCTTGGGGCGGTAGAGGTGAGACCGAAGGCGGGGTTTTACAATTACGAGGCGAAATATACCGCCGGTCTCACCGAGTATATCCTCCCGTCCGATATACCGGCAGACACCCTTAAGAGGACCGAGGAGGTCGCGCTCGCAGCGCATCTGGCATTGGGATGCAGAGGCGTCACACGGGTTGATACGATCATTGACGGAGCCGGCAACCCCAACGTCCTTGAGGTGAATACTATCCCGGGCATGACGGAGACGAGCCTTCTGCCGAAGATTGCGCAGCAGTCTGGTCTCTCTTTCCCGGCGCTCATGGAAGCCATTCTCGGAGAGACGATCATTGAGGGCAAGGGTGGGAGATGAAAAGGATTTCGGGAAAGAAACAGGTGAAGCCCGTCCGTAAGCTCAGGCTTAAAGAACGATATCTTGTTCTGGGCGTCCTCATCCTCCTCGTGTGTGCAGGCATTGTCCTGAGCATCGCGATCTCCAGGGCAAGCTCTCGGGTCTTCCGGGTGAAGGAGATCCTCGTCACCGGCAACAGACATCTTTCGGATTCAGAGATCAGAACCATGGCCGGTGTGAAGATGGGTGACGGTCTCCTGACGGTCTCGAAGAAGAAGGTATCAGAACGGATGCTCCGGTCCCCCTGGGTCAAGGCAGCAAGTGTGAGAAAGGATTTTCCCGACAGACTCATGATAAGGATTTATGAAGCGACGCCCTTTGCGATCCTTGATAAGAAAGGACAATCCTTCCTCATCGATGAAAAGGGCGGTATCCTTGAGAAGATGAATGAAGACCCTGTCCCCTTCCTTCCGGTCATCACTGCCGATCCTGAAAAGATGCGCGAGAACTTCGTCGAGGCGATCAGGCTCGCAGGCGTCATAAAGGATAAAAAGATTGCCACAGAGCGCGGACGCGTCGAGATTGTTGCGAACGGGAAGGGCCCCGAGGATCTGGCAGTCATCGTGGACAGCGTGGTCATCAAGATTGGGTTCGGGGACTATGAGCAGAAACTCGAAAGACTCTTCGCCCTCGATGGTGAGATAAAGAAGCGCGCCGTCTCTGTTGATTACGTGGATCTCAGGTTCGCAAACAGGGTCGTCGTGAAGCCGATGAACGAGGTGATCAGGTGATGCCGGCAAGGGGAGGGACGGGCAAGACCGTTGTCGGCCTCGATGTCGGCACGACAAAAATATGCGCCATTGTCGGGAAAGAGGAGATGGGTAAGGTCGAGATCGTGGCTGTTGGACTGTCGCCTTCAGCAGGGTTGAGAAAGGGTGTTGTCGTTGATATGGATCTCACCACCGGTTCCATTGTAAAGGCGATCAGGGATGCATCGGACAAGGCGGGATTTCCCATCCGTTCTGTTTATGTCGGAATAGCAGGGGGACACATCAAGGGATTCACCGGGAGCGGGGCGATTGCACTGAAGGACGGGATCGTGAAGGAAGAGGATGTCGAAAGGCTCATGGACTCTGCAGGCGCCGTGTATGTTCCTGTAGAAAGGGACGTACTCCACGTGATCTCGGCCGGTTACCGGCTCGATGGCCGCAACGGGATCATAGATCCTGTCGGCCTGGCCGGAACGAGGCTCGAGGCAAATGTCCATATCGTTACCGGATCGGTGACATCAGTCCAGAACCTCGTCACCTGCTGCACGAAGGCAGGCGTCAGTATCCTGGATATCGTCCTTGAACCCCTGGCATCGGCAGAGGCCGTGCTCAGCAAAACAGAGAAGAAAAGAGGAGTTGTGCTCGTAGACATCGGGGGCGGCACAACGGACGTCGCCTTTTATCGGGACGGAGTGTTGCGCCACACGGCAGTCCTCTCAATCGGTGGAAACCATCTCACAAATGATATCGCCGTCGGCCTCAACGTCCCTGTTGAGGAGGCCGAGAAGATCAAGAAGGCTTACGGATATGCCACGGTCGGCATAACTGACAGGATGGAAGACCTGCCCGAGACGATCGAAATCAGCGATGGCGACGGAAAAGCTACGAAGGTTCCATTGCAGTATCTTGCCGGAATTATCCAGGCGCGATGCGAGGAATTTATCGGCCTGGTCAAGAAGGAGATGGAGCAAGTCTCGTACGGTATTGAGAGATCGACAATTGTCCTGACCGGCGGCACATCTCTCCTGAGAGGGATCAAAGACCTGACAGAGGAGATATTCGGTCTTCCCGTAAAGATCGGCATGCCGGAAGGTGTTATGGACAGAGGCCTCGTTCACAGCCCCATCTATGCAACAGGGGTCGGCTTAGTCAGGTATGGCCTCGCCAATTATGCTCAGCCTGCGCTCGAATCTTCGGCGATCATGGAGCGAATGAAAAAGTGGGTCAGCGGTTTTTTGAATAAATAAGAGAGGAAGAGGAGGTATGCATGTTCGAAATCGATGATGTAAAAGGGCAGACAGCAAGGATCAAGGTCGTAGGAGTGGGCGGGGCAGGAGGCAATGCTATCAACAACATGATCTCCTCAAATCTTCAGGGGGTAGACTTTGTCGCCGTAAACACAGACACCCAGGTCCTCGAGTCGTCCCTGGCGCCGATAAAGGTTCAGATCGGGGCATCCATAACAAGGGGGCTCGGCGCCGGTGCGGACCCGCAGATAGGGAGGCAGTCGGCCCTTGAGGACAGGAATGCCCTCGCCGAAGTGCTCGGAGGCTCCGATCTTGTCTTTATAACGGCAGGTATGGGCGGGGGCACCGGCACCGGCGCTTCGCCCATCATTGCGGGCATCGCAAAGGAATTGGGCGCGCTGACCGTGGCGATCGTGACAAAGCCGTTCTTCTTTGAAGGTAAACCGAGGGCTGCGAAGGCAGAAGAGGGGATAAAGGAACTCAAGGCTCATGTCGACACCCTCATCGTGATTCCTAATGACAGGATAGCCCTTGTTGTCGAGAAGAAGGTCTCTTTCCACAAAGGATTCGCCGCAACCGATGAGGTCCTTAAACAGGCTATTCAGGGCATATCCGATATCATCCTCACGCCGGGATTGATCAACGTCGATTTTGCCGACGTGCGGGCAACGATGGAGGGGGCAGGCAGGGCTGTTATGGGCGTCGGCACCGGAAAGGGTGAAGGCGCTGCAGTGGAGGCTGCAAAAAAGGCGATTACAAATCCGTTGCTTGAGGATTCCTCCATAGAAGGGGCGAGGGGAATTCTCATCAATATTACCGGAGGCCCTGAACTCTCCATAGGTGATGTCATGGAGGCAGCCTCGATCATTAACGATATGGCCCATGAAGGGGCAAAGATAACCTTCGGTACTGTCGTAAACCCCGACGCCGAAGATGAAGTAAAGATTACGGTCATAGCAACGGGTTTTGACGAGAAAAAGGAGAAGGTCGAACTTCCACAGGTCAAGAAGTGGGCTCCGGTAAGGGAACCATTATCTTACCGGGGTTCTGAAAGGGTCCTCGCCAAGAACCTTGTTCCGAAGAACATCAGTTTTGACAGTCTGGGTGAGGGCTCTCACCTCATTCCTTATGAAGATCCCCTCGATGTCCCCACCTTCCTGAGGAACGCACCTCAAAGGACGATGTAGCTTTTCCCTTTCCTTTCCCCCATCACATGGGGCCTCCATCCCCCCGGAGGCCCCTCCCTCCTCTGTGATTATCCCGACCACATAATCCTAAGAACGGTCTGTCCTGGAGAGGCGCTTACGGTCCGCATAAGCTGACCAGCCAATAACCCCGAATCTTGCCTTCGAATCGGACGTCGACCGCGGCCGTGTGCAAGATGGGGGAAGTCACTTTCGGTAAAGTCCTTCTTGGAGTACCTCGTTGCGGAAATCTCATCGCGGGTACAGGGCTTCGATACATGCCTGCCTTACCACCGTTTGCAATGGTAGGGTTATGTTTAACGTGTCCAGAGATCCGTTGAGGCTATGTCTGTCCCCTGCCTTTCCCTTTCAGATAATCTCCAAGCAATCCCCTGCTGTGCTCGTCGTCGTGGCAGTAGATGCAAAGGTTCTCCCAGTTCGAACCGTCGGGGGGATTATTCCTGGGGTTTCCATCTTTATGGTGGACGGTCAAGAGATGACGGTCCTTGTGGTAGAACTCTCTTCCGCATTTTGCGCAGATCAGGCCGTGGACCTTCAGTGAGCGCTCCCGGTAATCGGTGGGAGTAAGGGTGCTCTCCTTCAATTCCCTGACGATTTCGGCAGCCGTCTTATCTCCTGCGGGTTTTTGCGACCGGGGTCTTCTGAATGGTATTCTTCTTCTGACCATGGTATCTGTTCCTTAAGTGCAGCATCCTCTCGGTTCGGCTGATCAATAGGCGCTCTCTTTGTCCAGGAGTTCTATCGAAGAGCGGTCCAATGCAAGTTCAGGAGCCCCGGTGATATCCTTTAGTTGTTCGAGGCTTGTGGCACTTGCAATGGCGGCGGTAATGCCCGGACGTGCAATGAGCCAGGCAAGAGCGACACGTGCCGGAGTTGCATTACGGCTCTTTGCCACAAACTCCAGGGCCTGGAGGATCCGGAATCCCCTATCGTTCAGATATCTTCTGACGAATTCGCTTCGGACGCTCTTTGATAGATCATCTTCTGATCGATACTTGGCTGACAGAAACCCGCTGGCCAGCGAGAAGTAGGTGATCACGCCCAATCCCTTTTCACGGCAGAAGGGCTCAAGCTTCGTCTCATAGTCGGCACGGTCATAGAGATTATAGAGGGGCTGGAGACTTTGGTAGCTCGGATACCCCAGTCTTTCGCTCACCTGCAAAGCCTGAGAGAGCCGCTCTGCGCTGTAGTTCGAGGCGCCGATCGCCCTCACTTTCCCCTCCTTGGTCAATCGAGCATATGCCTCGAGGGTCTCTTCCAAGGGCGTTTCCGGATCATCGGTATGTGACTGATAGAGATCAATATAGTCTGTCTGGAGGCGTCGCAGCGAATCCTCTGCTGCACGGAGAATGTAGGACTTTGAGAGTCCCCTCTTCTTCGGCCCCATTTCCATGCCGACCTTCGTGGCGATGACGACCTTCTTCCGGTTCCCCCTTCGCTTCAGCCATTTCCCGATTATGGTCTCCGATTCCCCTCCCTTGTTGCCCGGAACCCACCTGGAGTAAGTATCTGCGGTATCGATAGCATTGAACCCTGACTCCACAAAGGCATCGAGCAACGTGAATGACGACGGCTCATCAACAGTCCATCCAAAGACGTTGCCCCCAAAAAAGAGCGGAGACACCTCCAATCCCGAATTTCCAAGCTTCCGCTTCTTCATCGTGTCCTTCCCCGCACCCTTTTGTCTCCATTGTATCACTCCCGAAAAACCCGGGCAAGTCAAAGAAATGTGGCCCACAAATTCTTAACCTTAATGGTTACAAAGAACAGTCAGGCAGGCATGGATGGGAGCCCTGTACATGCGATGAGATTCCAATGAGGTTTACGGACTGGCTCTTTCTTCATAATCCCTTCACAATAATCTTTTAGAAAATAGATACGGAAATCTTGAGGCTGTCGAAAATAAAGGAGGAGAGAGATGATGGAGAAGAAACGCACATTCGTTTATGGAGCCACACTGGTACTGATCGGGCTGATCATAGGACTCGGGATATCTTCAACCCTCAAGGTGCACTCGGTGGCCTTCACCGAGGAACCGACGATATCAAAGGAGGCCGTTGATATCCTTTCAAAGACGGGACAGGCAATGGCAGAAGTCGCCGCAGCAGTGAAACCGGCGGTCGTCAATATCTCGTCCACAAAAACCGTGCGAGTGCCGGGGTCTCAGTCTCCTTTCTTTGATGATCCTTTCTTCAGGAGATTCTTCGGCGATGAATTCGGCCACTTCGGGAGGCCGAGGGATTATAAACAGTCCGGTATCGGATCAGGGGTCATCGTGGATAAAGACGGCTATATCCTTACCAATAATCATGTGATTAAGGACGCCGATGAGATCAAGGTGAAATTATCGGACAAGAGAGAGTTCAAGGGAAAGGTGATTGGCACTGACCCGAAAACAGACCTCGCCGTGATCAAGATAGATTCGAACCATCTTCCGGTGATCAAACTGGGTGACTCAGAAAAATTGAAGGTCGGCGAAACGGTCATCGCGATCGGGAACCCCTTTGGGTTGAACCAGACTGTCACATCCGGTATCGTGAGCGCAACGGGCAGGGCGAATGTCGGCATTGCAGACTATGAAGATTTTATTCAGACCGACGCGGCGATCAACCCCGGCAACTCGGGTGGGGCGTTGGTGAATGTGAAAGGCGAACTCGTGGGGATCAACACCGCCATCTTCAGCATGTCCGGAGGATATCAGGGAATCGGGTTTGCGGTCCCGAGCAGCATGGCGAAGGTTGTCATGGACAACCTCATTAAGAAAGGAAAGGTTGTGAGGGGCTGGCTTGGAGTTTCGATACAACCTGTCACTCCGGACCTTGCGAAGCAGTTTGGGATCAAAGACGACAAGGGCGTCCTCGTGGGAGACGTTGTTGAAAATAGCCCGGCTGAAAAGGCAGGTATCAAGAGGGGGGATGTCATCATAGAGTATGAGGGGAAGGATGTCAGCGATCCTTCAGGCTTGAGAAATAGTGTGGCAGGAACACCTCCGGGCAAACAGATCGCAATGAAGATCATCCGAGAAGGGAAGATGCAGAAGGTCAACGTCACGATTACGGAACTTCCCGCTGAAATGCAGCAACTTCAGGGGGAGGTCGAGAACCTTCTCAAGGGAGTCACCGTCCAAGGACTCACTCCTGAGTTGAGAAAGAGCCTTAATGTTCCCAAGAGAATAAACGGCGTTGTCGTAACCGACATTGAAGAGGGCAGCCGTGCCACGGGCTTTCTGATGCCGAAGGATGTTATCATGGAGGTCAACAGGAAGAAGACAGCGAGTACAAAGGAATACGAGTCTGTTGTGTCAAAGATTCCATCTGGCCATGATATCCTGCTCCTTGTCTTCAGAAACGGATCGACAACCTATATACCTCTCTCGGCGCAGTAGCGGAAGAGACCTATAAAGTATCGGGGCGGGAAGACATCCTCAATACCGGCTGGGACGGTCTCGTAGAGATTCTCGATAGAGGCGGCTATGTGAGATATGACTTTAAAACAGCCACAAAGTTCCTCGATCTGAGCGCTGCACTCCTAGACGACTATGACGGGGATCTGAACGTCGTGCATTCGGCTGCATCAGACTCCAGAGACCTTGAGGAGAGACTCAAGGCCCTCGCAAAGGGCATCGGAGACGTAACGGTCAACATATTCCTGAGAGAGATGAGAAGCATATGGGAGAAGGCCGAACCCTTTCCCTCTGAACTTGTGGTCACGGCGGCAAGATGTATGGGTATTCTTGCTTCGCATGGCAAGGACAGAGGGAAAATCCTGACATCTTTGAAGAAGGCATGGACTGACGAAGGAAGGACGATAAAGGTTTTTCCGGATTTCGAGGCGGCCCTTGTTAGGCTCGGCAAGGATTACTGCAGAAAGAGTCTTTGCGGCAGATGCCCGATGAAATGTGAATGCAAAGGAATAAAAGAATGACGTACATGTCTATATCTGCTCCGGCGGAATGTTATCCGGTCTATGGGCGACAAAATATGTGATATTCAATTTCCTGAGCCTTTCCTCGACGTGGGGATAGAGGATAATTTCCTCCACCTCAAAGTCCTCAAAGCCGGTGTGAATATTCTTAAGCTTTCGTCTCAATGCCTTAATGTTCTCAGGAGGACTGAAACTTACCATACATGCGGGATGGCAGTTCACTCCATGCCGGATGAGATTTTCGAGGGCATTTATCTGCAGATCGAATCCTTCGGGCAGAGAGCCGGTGAGTCGAGAGAACTCTTCCCTGCATGTCCCCTTCAGGCTCACGCGAACATGGAGATTCCGGTATTTCGAAAGATCCCTCGCGCGGTCCTCGTTTTCACCTATGAGAACGCCGTTTGTTTCAAGAATAAAGAGAAACCTATTATCAATGAGAGCGAGGACGTTTACAAGATGCTCCCAGCCGATAGTCGGCTCATTCCCGCCGATACGCAAATGACTGAGACGCTTCTTCTCTGCAATCCCCATCAGTCTTTTTGCAACATCTTCCGGACGGTAAAACTCTCCGTGATCGAAGGGGTGCGACACCACCTTCCAGGCCCAGCAAAATACGCATCGCAGGCAGCAACCCACGCAATCCGCGGTGGATATTCCGCCGTAGAAGCGCGAAGGTCTGAAACGGTAGTATTTTCTTAGACCATCCTTGCAGACTTCTTTCCTGGTCAATTCTGCAAGTTTGACCGGATCAAACATCGGGAAATCTTCCAGGTATCACGGAGTCACATCCGGGACATTTGCCGCCTTTGATCTTATGAGCGACAACGTCGAAAACATGTCTTTCAATGAGGAGTTCTCCACACGTATGACAATAGGTATTTTCACTCTTGTGACCAGGAACGTTTCCGATATAGACATACCAGAGCCCTTCTCCTTTTCCGATCATCCACGCCTTTTCGAGGCGGGGGATAGGGAGTCAAGCGTGTATTCAAACCAGAGGGTGGGTTCATTGAATGTCCATGAGATGCCGATGCATTTTGAAGCCATAGCCCGCTCTACTGATTCATCTGGAAGAAGATATTCTGAATACATGGACCCTTCTTTCCAGTGGGCTATTTCCCAGTTCTGGCAGCCGGGGCATCTGAAGTTGCACCCCAGACTACCGAGAGAGAGCCATCTCGATCCCGGATAGAAATGGAAGACGGGTTTCTTCTCTATTGGATTTACTGAAAGCGATGATACCT
>DASRZP010000052.1 GCA_035686305.1 Thermodesulfovibrionales bacterium
TCTTCTGAAACCGGCTCGAACATGCTCTACATAGATAACTGCAATATAATGGATGGCTCCGGCAATTGCACTCAGCCTCTCATTAAGGGGACATTCGACAATCCTCGTACCGTCAGTATCGACGGCGCACTTACTGTTACAGGAACTATCACGTCCATGGCAGGAGGCTCCTCTGGCAGCACTTACTTTGGTCAGGGTGCTGGGAACATTGGCTGGTTCGAGACCTTTGTAGGTAACGGTGCTGGACACTCTACCACCACAGGCGAAGGCAATAGCTTCATCGGCTCTAACGCCGGTAATTCCAACACTCAAGGAGAAGGGAACAGTTTCTTCGGTGCCGGTGCTGGTGAAGATAACAAGACAGGCTCTCAGAACACCTATATCGGTAGTGGAACTGCCCTTAATCACACCTCAGGCGACAACAACACTTTTTTAGGCTGGGGCGCTGGAAGTTGCGTGGACCCGAACACCACCGGCTCCGGCAATGTGTTTCTGGGTTATCAGGCGGGCTGTAGCGAGACTGGATCAAATAAGCTCTATATCGACAACTGTTATACCGGCAGTTCCGGTGGTTATTGCGCTCAACCTCTTATTAAAGGTGATTTTCAAGCCCGTTCTGTGAAGATCGATGGGACTCTGACCATGGTGACGGTGGCTACGCCGTCTGACAGGCGCTATAAGAAAGAGATCCATCCCCTTGAATCGTCCCTCGACAAGGTTCTCCGCATGCAAGGGGTGAGCTTTGAATGGGATAGGGAAAAGGTCTATGGGGCAGGTTACAGGAGCGGCAGGCAGATCGGACTGATAGCCCAGGAGGTAGAGAAGGTGCTTCCGGAACTAGTGCAGACAGATGACGAGGGGTACAAGACGCTCTCCTATGACAAAGTCACCCCGGTGCTCGTAGAGGCAATTAAGGAACAGCAAAAGCAGATCAAGGAGAGGGACGCTCGTATCGAACGGCTTGAAGAAGAGCTGGCGAAGATGGAGCGGCGTCTGGCATCCCTTGAAACCTCGGCAAACACGGTCGCAATGAAATAAAGAGATACGGGGAGTTAAGGGGCGGTGGAGGGATTCTTCTTATCCCTCGCTCTTTCTGCATTACCCTCTACATTAAAATTGACCGCACTCGATATATCTCCTTGTTAACGTAATTCAAAACTAAAGCTGGACGGCGTGACACCCCCGCCACCTGGAAGAGGGGTTCCCCCAGGATCGCAAGTGAGATCACCGAATAGAAGAAGCTGACTCGGTAAATTTCCCGAGAACGCGAACAAGCCTGCGGAGTAAGTCTGAAATCGAAACTTTGCGTCACCAAGGGTTACGTCTATGACGCAATGATTAATGGTTTGGTTGCCCGATTCGATTTGGAAGTAGGTCATGAAAGCGTGGCCCATTTCAACGGATGTGCTTCCGTTCTTATAAATCAATGTTCCGTCAGTATAGCCGGATTTTCCATAGCTCGGGTCACCCCACGCCGGCCCACCTCCTATAAACTCGAAGTTATAGACTGTCCCTGCAAAGCTCGTCTGCGAAAATATCAAGACGATTATAACTGCCAAGAGTGCTTTTTTCATCGCGATCTCCTACCCCTTTCCCTTCTTATCCTGAAGGATCTTGCCTTTTTCTTTGAGCTGTCCCCCCGTCGGAGGTTCTATTCCCTATTGCCCTATTATCACCCCCCCATCAACAGTAACCTCGCCGCTCCCGATTGTGATTGTTCCATGCACTGTGCTGAAGCCTGTTCTTGATGTTCTACACCCTGAAAAGATTTTCTTACAGGGCGTCCCCGGCAATGGCGACCTGAACCAATTGCCGGGTGCCTCCCTAACACTACTTCACTACTTAGAAACCCAGGGCGTCGCTCACATGACCTGATGTTAATATATAATTGGTGTTGCCACAAAATTTATCCCTTTAACATCCGCGCCGTTAATTGCTATGGTACTGCTCGGCGGGCTAAAGGTATATCCGCTTGTTGTGGGACTTATTGTATAGGTTCCACTGGGCAGCCCGGTGAATGTGTAATTACCGTTTGAATCCGTGACGATTGTTCGCGGTATCCAAAATGGGTGACTCAAGGTAATAGTGATTCCTGCCTGTCCAGCATCAGTTAAATAATATGTCACCTGTCCCGAGATGCTGTATGTAGGAACGTTCTGCGTCGTTGCACACGCCTGAGTGCTCTTTGCAGATTCATTACCAGCAGCATCAACTGCCGAGACCTGATAACAGTACTGAGTGGAGGCGTTGAGGCCTATCTCGGAAGTGGAAGTACCCGATAAGGTTTTCAGTGCCGTGCTCGAACCATTCCCGTAAATGTTGTACCCGGTCACTCCAACGTTGTCAGTTGAGGCGTTCCATGTGAGATTGATCTGCGACGAAGAGACAGCAGTTGCAGTCAGGCCAGTAGGAACCGTCGGGGGCTGAGTATCTGAACCGCCTTGCGTCGTTGCACACGCCTGAGTGCTCTTTGCGGATTCATTACCAGCAGCATCAACTGCCGATACCCGATAGCAGTAGGTCTGCCCTGCAGACAATCCTGGAATCTGTAAGGTAGTGCCGGGAACGGATGTAAGATAGCTTAGTCCGGTCGCACTGCTAGTATAAACCCTGTATCCGGCAACACCTACGTTGTCGGTTGAAGGGCTCCATTGCAGGTCTATTTCGCTATCTGACTTCACCGAAGCAGCGACTCCGCTCGGGGTCGTGGGCGGTGTTGTATCCGAGGATGTTGTCATACTTACTTCGGTGCTCGTATGGATGGGCGTGGGCGCTCCACTTCTGAGAACGCCGACCTTGTAGTTATAGGTCTTGCCCGGCACAAGACCGGTGTCATAGAAAGGTGGAGAGAGAAGCGTTTTAACGAGCTTTCCGTCACGGAAAACTTGATAGCTCATATGCTTATCCCCTATCTCATCCCATGACACAATAATAGACGTTGCTTGCGAAATAAAAGAGGGAGTAGCTGTTACTGGCGGTGATGTACTGACGATACACGCACTATTGGCGGGGTCGCTTGGGCTGTCTTTGGTCGGGTAAAAAGAGGACCAGATGGTGGATCCCCGGGATACAGCAACCTGATAACAAACAACTCCTTCGTCGCCATGAAACCTGTCGGTCATTGAATTTGAAGAGTCTGTCACATAGCCAGTTGCATCAATCGCGGGCCAAAAAATATCCGACTGATCCCCCTGCCCATTTCCTGGTTCCCATGACGTTCTCCGTATGTTGAAATATACATCCGGAGGCTCCGCAAGAGGAGGACCGTGCTTATACTGCCCATAGCATTTTGGAACATTACTACTTAAGGCACACACATCAGGGGGAGTCCATGAAACTACTACAGAGGAAGGCGAAGTGCCCCGTGTAACCTTTACGCTGGTAGGCGGAGGCACCGGTTGTGAATTGACAGTCATCTGTTTAGTAGCGGATGCTGTCTTGCCGAGGTTGTCGGTAACAGTAAATGTAATCGTATAAGGTCCATCTGCCGTATAAGTGTGTGGTTGCCCACCCTCGGGACATTGGCTGTCGGCCGGATTGTAAGTGGCTGAAATGGGACCTGTACCATCTCCGAAATCCCATGTGCAGTCGGTGATTACTCCGTTGGCATCACTTGCCGAACCGTAAGCAATAACCGGCGTGCTCGTGGTAGTGAAAGATCCCCCAACACCATCCGCATTTGTAGTTATAGATGCTGTCGGCCCCAGAGTAACAGGATTCCCATTATTTATCTGTTCAAAACAATTGTCCTGGCTCTTTGTGCCGATGAGACACCAGTTATCCAGATTCCAGGTCCATTCTTTTTTCCATGTATCAGCAAGAATATGTACCCCTGCCCCGGCATTTAGTCCGAGCCAGACCGAGAAATCTGCCGTGTCATTTGTGCTATTGACCGCTGCTTTTAACTCCACATCTGGGTAAAGGGAGGCATCTCCGCCCACTAACCCATAGACATCCATTTGGAATGTGGGTTTTAAGTATCCCGTAATATCGGTACTGCCACTAAATGTTGTGGGATCCGTCCGTTTTTCTGCCTGACCACTGCCAGTGGTATGGCAGCTGAAATCGCAAGGATTACACCTAAATCCGATATTATCGAGGCTTACCAAGCCACTCACCCCCGCATGGAACTGCCCATTGATGTCTGCATTTATGCCTGCCTTAAAAGCGAGACCGGAGGAAATGACCACCGGTCCTACGGAAAAAGTCGGAAAGGGGATTTTCCCAAGGTCCACCTCTTGATTGCCGGGAGATTTATATTTTCCGTGCCCATCAACCGTCAGCTGGTTGTATTCAAATGCAGACAAACTGGCCCATAAGTCGTCTACAAAAAAAGGAAGACACCAGGCCGTTGAAACATCCCCGTCAAGATCCAAATCAAATATGTTTGTATCTTTCACGATGATGGAAAGATCTCCGTTGGAATTCGAGGGAGAAAATGTAAGTCCACCCTCTATTTGATAGCCCGTTTTGTTCGTGCCCTGAACTTGGGCGCCCGAATTTGGGCCGTCGAGATAAAAGCAGAAATCGCCGCTACAGGTTGTTGCTTGAGCACTCCTCGATTGATCGCGCATCGCTAATGCAGCGGCGCTACTTGTCGAGCCGGATGGGTTTAATTTGGTGGAATAGGCGATTTTGGTGCCACTGGGCAACATGTCGGCAAGGGTCCCGGCCGTAGTTTGAGCCGTGATAACCCCGCCTGACTTGTTTACAGAGGTAACATTCGCGATTGAGGTGGGAGCCACAGTGACATCCAGGACGTCACCCGGAGATATATTGCTCAAAAAGGTAGCCGCATCAGGACAATTTGAAAGCGTGAAGCTATAAGTGCCATCCAACACTGTCATGCACTGAGCGATATTTTCGTTTATAACCTTCACATTTGGCTTTATTTGTAGAGGCATCCCGAACGTTGGGCTGACTGTCTTGTTTTTATTCATGGCGACAATACAGGTATTTCCATCAACGACATCGCATGCTGACGACCACTTGAGAAGTCCGTCGGAGGCTGTGAGCGTCACCGACGCCCCTGGAGCATAGGTCCCTGTGCATGAGCTTCCGCAGTTTATTATCCCGTCCTTGCTCATTACGGAGCCTTGACCATGTGAGTCTACAGTGAGCGAAGGAAGGTTAATTTGCGTTACCCACAAATCATAGGTGTTAAAGCTGCCGGGCGGCGTCACCACGATGCCGAAATAATATGGCCCGGGTGGAAGGGCAGATACAGGGATATCTGGAAAAGCCGCTTCCGATACCGGACCATTGACACTCACCTTCCAAGGAATGATTCCTTGGGCTACTGCCTGTACGGACACTGCCTGTATAGAATTGCCCGCTGTCAAAAGATATACATTGTTTGGATCGATTTTGGGAGCATAAATGGCGAAGTAAATATCCACAGGTGCATCAAATTGTTCAAGGCCGACCTGGATGCTTAACTTATCTCCTGCCGTGCTAACAGAACCCAATGCAAGAGGCCGTGCAAGAGAGGGATCCGATATTGTGATCGGTGACGCCGTAGCGTTATAACTAAGAACGTACTGCCCGCTGGTCGGTACGGGCATTGCGGATGCGGGGGAAAAGAACGACAAAAGACCGAGGGAAATAACTGCCCCAAGTGATAAAAGAAAAATATTTAGTCGCCTTCCTTTAATTTTGGCAAGGCCGGCCGTATCTTTATTACGTATTTTCATTATCTCCTCCTCTTTAATGAGCCCTGAAGCATCGGGCGCGCCGAATCATAAAGAGCCACGAGTTGCGAAGGGAGATAAACAGGAGGTGCGCGATTGATTTGGTCGGCGGTGAGTGCTCTGGTCACGTAGACAAAACCGCCTGATGCCAATGATAGAGGGAGATTAAAAATCACAGTCAGGGGGTGGAAACCTTTGTCCGCTGATTGAAAGTCCTTGGCTGCTTTACAGATCGCGCAGTCTTTCCGAGAGGTGAGGTCTTCATGGTGATGAATAGAAGTGATCAGGACGGAATACAAGATTACGCCTCTTAGAAAGATCGATAACCGCCCGATCCTTAAATGTGCTGCGCCTCTCTTCACCGCCCCCGTAGAGAAAAGACTGCGACGATCTTGAATTTACTTAAAAGCGCACGGTCCCCTATTAGCCGTGTGCAGTTGCTGGCGTCTCCAGTTACCGACCGGAATATCCTGCATCCATCTAAGATTTGCAGTTGGCCCCCCCCAACCCTCGTGTCAGTATGTTATAGGAAATATCGAACGATAACAAATAGGTTCTATTTATGCATAAATTAAATGAACTTATACGCAGCGAGATTCCAAAATTCAGTACGTCAAATCATTCCCCGCGGCCGAAGGATATTCCTCGACCTGAAGGACCTCGACGACATGGGCCATAGCTCACGTGACGCAGAAACTTCGGGGCGTATTCAACAGTTTCAGTCAATCGTAACTCGCGTTGAGTAAAGGAAGAAGCAGGGAAACGTATCTAACGCTTCTGACACATCATTTCTTGATAGAGTACGCGGCAGGAACCGTCTCGGGTTGAATCGTATGTCGGTCGAAACCTGTCTTCTTGCAGCATGACACTCACAAAGATAATTCTTATCCGGAGGCTCTTAGTAGCATTCTCGCTTTCCAGGCCCACTTTCTGTCTATCTTGCGCTTAAAAAAAGGCGACTCCTTGAACACTCGGATCGCTTTTTCCAAATATTCTCTCCCTTCGTCCTTTGCACCGAGTTTCAGCTTGACAAGACCCATCCGGTAAAATCCCCTCGAACTCGAAGAATGAATCTTTTCAAACTTTTCGAGAAGCCGCACGGCACTTGTATAATCACCGTTATCAATGTAAACTTCTGCCATCATGAGATAGGGCTCACCATATTTCAAGGTAGGTGAGGCGTTCACAGCCTCTTCAAAGAGTACCCTTCCCTTATCGATGTTCCCGGTACGGGCGGCCGCTATCCCATGATAATAGTTGAACTCAGGGTCATCGGACATTTTTGTCTCTGCCATCGCAAAATATCGCAGGGCGTTTTGATAGTCCCCTCTGTCGATCATGCATATCCCGAGTTCTTTCAGCGACCTGCCGTCATGAGGATTTATTGAGACAGCCTGCTTGAGCTCTCTAATCCTCGCGGAGGTTTTCAGTGTCTTCAGCGGATCTGGGACAAGGCCGAGATATGCTCTGTCCACCGCAAAGAATACAAGGAGAAGAACGAGGAGGGCCGTAATTGGACTCCCGGTGAGCAAGTAGGCGATATAAAAAAGAAATAATTTTCCCATTTTTTGACGTTCTCTCTCTTCCTGTTCTCTTCGTCCCGTGCCCTCTCCATTTTTTTGGCGGGGCAGGTAATCCTTCACGGCTTCATAAGAGTAATGTGTGCCTCACGTCATGGCCCGCTTCGGCCAGTGTGGCATCCAAATATTCGAGTTTGGCAGGTTTCACCCTGATGACCTTCATGACATCAGGCAAGGATAAGGCCGTGCTCTGTGAACCCCTGCGTCTCTTATACGCTTCGCTGCCTTCGTCAAAGATACGCGACCCTTTTTCGCCTATTTCAGCGACCCCGGTTATCTGCAAACCCTTAACGTCTGACCACCCTGCGAACTCAGCATGGAGCGCTATAGAGACACGAGGATTGCGTTTAATGTTATCGATTTTCATTCCCCCTTCAGTAAGAATGTAAAGGGTTGTGCCCATGGGGAAGAACTCCACGGTGGATGCCCGAGGGATGTTGTCAGAACAAGTTGCAACCACGCAGAGACGACACTCTTCAAGGAGTTTGATGATTAACTTTTCAATATAGTGCCGACTTAGCTCGCGTTCCATATCCTTCAGTCACTGCCAAAGATATTGATCGCCTGTGCCCCGGCCCGTGCGATATCTTCGGGCGTTGTGTTCGAAACATCAATGTCACTGCCAAGGAAGTCCCTGCCTGCTTCTTTGTAACAGTACCTTACGAAGGCACTGCAATACATCGCATGGGGGTCGTTCAGAGGATTGGGCAGCCACTGTTTGCCGGTTATGATTGCCCACCACGTGCCGAGGAGCTCCTGGATCGGATAGAGTACCTGCTCATCGACAAGCTGCAGTGCCGTCGCGAGAACGGCGTCCCTCTCATTCCCGGATAACCCGAAATCGATGAGTGCGGCATGTTCAACGTTCGTGCCGCACCATTTCCCGATCCAGTTCTCCTGCGCGCCGTTCCTCACCTGCGGCTTAAAGAGCTTGACCTTAAGGTCGCTCTCAAAGATATAGGGACTTTTCGTGATCGTGTTGCCCGGTCCCCGCCGGTCGAGTCTCAGATCGCCGAGGAGAAAGCAATGGGACCAGAGAGAAGGTTGATGATCCTTCGTGACAAGTGCCTGTGCCTCTCGTATAGCCATGCCTATGGGGTCGTTACTCCCGATGAGCGCTATAAGCCCCGGCTTGTAGTTCGATGAGAAAAAATCAATGAGCCCCGCATTGAGATCTGTCATACTCTATCCTCCCGAAACACATATCAATTCCAGGAGATCGACGCCTCCTTCTCGCGCGGATCGAAGATCCGTTCCAGGATTTTTCCGATAAATACCCTTAAACTATTTCCTTCTTCGTAAAGCCATTCCAGTAATCGAAGCTGTATTCCTTCTTACCGGTGCGGGGAGGATCTTCATCGGGTCGGTAAAACGCCACGTACGTCAGCACCTTCGCTCTCGCGAAGGTCCGGTTGTCACGGCATTTCCTGATCTGCTGCCGCCAGGTCCCCGTATCGAAGAAGAACACCTCCTTCCCGTCCGGCCGGCGGCTGAGGAATTCCACGTCTGCATTATGTGTATGACCGGAAACGACATACCGATATTTCGACTGCGGACCCTGCAGGACCGCTTCACGCCCGGCCCACTCCCACGGCTTGGGTCCCCTGGACTGATTTGACATTAAGAGATCAAAAAGAAGTTCGGTCGAAATAGCCTTCGCTATCTTGGCCATCGAAATCCTGAAAAGGCCGAGCTTGTCCCGCACGAATCTGCTTTCGAGGGCCTTTTGAAGACCGTCCTTCAACACCGGGGAAAGCGTCTGCTTTACCTTGTCCTCATCGGCCGTTTCGGTTTGAAGAAAGGACACGATCTCCGACTGCGGACGTAAATCATCAAATTCAAGGAGCTTCCTGTAAATATGCCGGTGCAGATCCGCATCCGGTCCGGCCTTGATATTCCTTTCATAACGGCTCCTGTATGTCCATGCGAGACGTGAGGCAAAATCAATTGTCACATAGTCGCCCAGGGGGGCCAGATCGTAATCATCTTCATTGAAGGCAAAGGGACCCTGCTCCGGGAGCTTCCCGGCGAAGTTGAAAGGATCATACTCATGGCCGTGCCGTATGTGGACTCCATATTCCTCTGCGGGTATCTCATGCTTCAACGGCACGTTACCGCCGCCGAGGCCGAATAAATCCTTCACTCTTCCCCTGAGGGGCTCGTATAGGTTAATGATGCGGTCATGATTGCCGGGGATGTAATCAAAACGTACCCTTTCCCCGTTCTTCAGGGTCACTTCCGTCTGTCCTTTGAAAAGAGCGAAGGTCTCCTCGTTGCTTGCGCAGATATCGGTGATAATCTTTTCAGCGATTGGACCCCACGTCTCCGGTGCATCTTCCCCATAGGGTCTCATACGGTCGTTATCCCCTCTGAACCACGTCTGGCTTCGGTTGAGATCAAAGATATCTCCGGCCAAGACAATGATGAGCTCCTGTGCGTAGTTGCTTTCAGCGAGCGAGAGAATCTCCGTAAAGGTTTCCTCAAATGCCCTGGGCGATACATTCCGGTCTATGCCGACAATGTTCCCCTCGGCATCAGTGATGTTGTCGTTGTGAGTATCCTGAAAATGGAGATCGCTGATTACCACCAACATAGACTACCTCTCCAAGGCTCACCTGCACGGTTAGCTATTTATAGCTATGTCGCCGAAAATTGTCAAGAAAACGGTGCCACCGGTGAATTGAATTTATTAACTATCATTATCAGCATATAAGTTTTTTTTATTTGCCCTTATGAAAGAAATTATGAAAAATATTGCCCTGCTTCATCGGGAGGGAACCCGCAGAGCAAGTCGGATAAGTCGAAGCGATCTGCTCTGACAAAAGGGAGTAAAAAAAGTTGCCGACATGGTAAGAAGACGCACTGAAAGCCTGGCGTTTCCGAGGCAGTCTTTCAGCTGATATTGTGCAGCATGGGGAGGGAATCGTTTGACGAGAAGCTCTGTACGCCTCTTATTGTTGTCTCTTTTTGTCTTCCTTTCGCCGTCTTTTACCGAAGCATCTGATACGGCTCTCGAAAAAGATCTCCAGAAGCGCCTTGAAAAGAGTAAGCGCATAATCTCGAAGGCAATAGAAAAACTCAAAGGGGGGAGTTCCATATTTGATGAGACAGCGCAACTGAAGGCCACGGCTGAGGACGTTAGGACAGTGGACCTCCTGCTTCAGGAGCGTTTCAGGTTGATGGATGAAGAAATAAAGTCAAAAGGGCCAACTGCCCGCGTGAGACAGGGAGTGATGGCGGATGGTTACCGCAAGGCCCTTGCTGAATATCTCAGTCTTATTGACAGCCTCCCCCCTGAAGGGCAAAACGCTGAAGCAGTTCTGGAAAACCTCAGAGACCTTCTTGACAGAACCCTCAAGAAAAAGAAGAAGCCAATCTTCGGAAGCCTTCCTTACAGGAACCTCTACTATCCCTCAAGAGAACCAAGCGCAGACCCGCCCATTAAACCCGCTTACAAGGGCGGGAACAGGACCGTCTCCACTGATGATCTGAAAAATACTGCCGAAGCGCCAATTTCAGATACAATAGCTAACCTTGCACAATCGTTGAACTGGAATCCCATATCGATGTACGAATATGTGAAGAACACCATCGAGACAGAGTGGTACTGGGGTTGCATGAAAGGGGCGGAGGAGACCTTACGGCAGAAAGCGGGCAATGACTGCGATCAGGCGACACTCCTCGTCGCACTTTTCAGAGCGTCGGGGTTCCCCTCAAGGTATGTAAGGGGGACGATGGAATTTTTTGCAGGGGGACGAGACGGATCTCCGATAGAGAAGGTGAAGAATCTCACCGGCATAGATGACCCGTGGAAGATAGCTGAGTATTTCCAGAAGGCAGGAGTTCCCTATAAAACAACACTATCAGGGGGAACAATAACCAACTTCCAGATTGAGCACATATGGGTAGAGAGCCAGATACCCTATGCCAACTACCGGGGAGCGATTATCGACGAGCAGGGAAAGATGTGGCTCGGCCTTGATACGTCCATAAAAGTGAAGGGATATACATACAACAATCCGATAGACGTCTATCAGCAATCGGGAATGAGCGCGCAACTATCAGCCTTGATGGACCAATACTTGGGCGCGATGCATACAGAAACTCCTCTTGAGTATCTGGAAGGAAAACTTTCAGCCAGCAGTTATCAACTTTCTGCCCTCATGAGGACAAGGACTATAATCCCGGAGGTAATGAATATCCTCCCTGCGAGCATGCAGTTCAATCAGATCAAGATCACCCATGAGTATACCGAGATACCTGACGAACTGAAGCACAAAGTCAGATTCATCACAGCAGACACAAACAGCGCTGAACTCTTCTCGCTGATACTCGATACCCTCAAACTCTCCAACCAGAAGATAACGATAAGCTATGAACCGGAGACGGTGGAGGACCAGCAGATCATCGACTCCTATGGAGGCTTGGATAACACACCAGCATATCTGGTGAGATTGAGGCCGGTGCTAAAGGTGAATGGGCAGAGAATGGTTGTCGGTAAGGACGCCTTGCCGATGGGAGAAGAACATACACTGCAAATAGAGCTCATCTCGCCCAATGGAACGGAAACGGGCACGAATACGCAGATAACCGGGAATGTGGTCGCCATAGGAATAGTCTCCCAGAAAGCCGTCCAACAGTCAACTGCGGATATAGGCAGTGATGCGGAGGCATTGCTCTTCAGAGAGACAGTAACCTATATCGACCGGTGGAACAAAGCTGAGGAAGAACTCGCCTCAATCATGCAGTTGACATTGTCAAGACCGATGCCGACGGTGGTAATTGTCGGAGGAGTGATAGATGTCACCTGTCTTCTCGACATACCGCACGGCTTTGAATGGAAGGGAACGTTCATTGACGCGCCGGTAAGGGCGGTTGAAATAATCTCGCCGCAGTCATCCCTGCGCCGAGATGCGGAAGGAAAGCGACAAGCGACATTCATGCAATTATCCGCCCTCCAGGGCTCGATACTCGAAAACAGAATCTTCGAGGATGATTTCCGGGTCGATTCCATATCAACGGCAAAGCTCTTTGAAGTCGCAAACGCAAGTCATACGCCGGTCCTGTCCATTGACAAAGCTAACATATCCTCACTGTTTCCCGCATTGTCATTCGATGAGGCCATCAAACAGGACATAGCAAATGCTGTGAACCAAAATCTCACCGTCCGCATGCCTCAGACCGAAATGAGTTACGCCGATTGGACAGGAGTCGGTTATCTCAAAGAAAATCCTTTGACAGGTGAAGCCGGCTATATGCTTACCGGCATGATAGCAGGCGGAATGACGGCGGTATCACCGAATAAATGGCTGTCGGGCGATCTTAAGAGCACCTTGAACAGACCGTACTCTACAAATTTCGCCATCCGTCCACTGATGGTAGCCATCATCTTCCCTTATGACGGAGCCGCCCTGTCTGGTTCACTGATAGACGTTGAAGGAATCGTAAGCGATCCTGCCGCGACAGTGAATGTCAATGGCGTTAGGGCATCGGTTTCGAACAATGGCCGGTTTGCTGCAAAGGGAGTGTCGTTATCAACAGGAACAAACCGGATAACAGCCGTTGCAACATCACTGCTCGGTAAGACTGATTCGCAGACCATAAGCGTCAATTATCAACCGTCCCAGATATCACCCATGATGCTATCGATAACGTATCCGACTGCAGGCGCTTCGATCAATAGGCGGACAACCGTGGTGAGGGGAACTGTCACGACAGATGCGAAAGAGATATCGATCAAGGTAAACGGAATAGCAGCAGATATTTATGGCAATCAGTTTGTGATCAACAATGTATCACTCGTAGACGGGGACAATGTGATCATCGCTAATGCACTGGATAGTAATGGAGCAGTTGCAAGGGCAGAGGTCACGGTAAGGGGAGACACCTCGAAGCCCTATGTTACTCTTAGCGCCAGCATCACGAGCGGCATACCGGCACTTATGGCATACTTTTCCGTCGCGACCTCCATACCCAACGTAATAACGTCGTATCAGATTGACTTTGAGGGAGCTGGGGTGATTGATTACACCGGTGACAATTTCGAAAATATCAGCCACACCTATACGACTGAAGGCGTATATTATCCAACCGTGACGGTGGTGGATGCTCAAGGGAATACCTATACGGATTCGATTGCTATAACCGTGTTGAATAAGGCGGAAATCGATGCGCTGCTTAAAGGAAAATGGCTCAAGCTAAAAGCGGCGTTAGCAAGCGGAGACATCGAGGGAGCATTAGTTCTGTTCAAAGAAAGAGCCAAGGACAAATATAGAACTATCTTCAATGCACTCAAGGATCAGTTGCCGATGATCTTGCAGACATTTATAGAGTTCAACATCATCGACGTGTATGAGATCATCGCCGAATATGAGATCGTGGCAAATGAAGATGGAATACTCTACTCTTATCCCGGCGTATTTATCAGGGGTGGCGATGGGATTTGGAAGTTTAACGACTTTTGACGGGAGGCTGTGGTGCTTGAGAAAAAATTAATCATTCTGAGTCTGATTCTTTTATTTGCCGGATGTTACCCCATCCGATATGACGGGCCATATAAAGGAAGGGTAATAGATGCAGAGACGGGCAAGCCGATTGAGGGAGTGGTGGTGTTGGGGGTTTGGTATAAAGAGATTGCAACTCCCGCCGGGGGCGTAGGCTCATATTACGATGCCGATGAGACGGCGACGGACAAGAATGGTGATTTCGAAATTCAGGGTAAGGGACTGAGGATTCTGAGTAACATAGGCCCCATGCATGTGCTGATATTCAAGGCAGGGTATCAGTATATCGGTATGGGAATGTGGGAATCCCTCAGTATCGATGGGGGACTAATGAAGAAGAAGGCTGCATGGGAAGGAGATAGGGCGATTATTCCTCTGAGAAAGTTGACTATGGAGGAGAGGAAAGAATCAGAAACGTTTCCTTCATCTCCACCTGCTCAAGCGCCTAGAGAAAAGATTAGATTGATGATGGAAGAACTTCACAAAGAAAGAAAAGACCGTGGCCTGGAATAGGAATTTGAATACGGAGCTCGCCTTGTATAAAAAATGCCTTCATGCTATAAGCTTGTTTGCTGGTCTTAGCCTCTTTATCACTAGCACTGCATCGCCATGGGATAATGAGAAGACTCATAAGGATCTTTCAAAAATTGCAGCATCACAATCTATTCTAAGCAAGACCAAGGGCGATTACCTAATACGACTTGGCTTTCGGAAAGAATTGCTTGAACAGTTTCGATTGAATGACGTCACTAGAACTGTAAGCGACTGGTTTCAAGAAGGTGCTTTTCTTGAAGATGCAGGCAGCAATTGGGATGCTATGAAGGGTACGGCCCGATTTAACAACCATTTCCATAATCCCTTGAAGCCATGGGAGGCCGCAGGCTTGCACGATGTGCAGAATGGTGAATCAGCACTGTTATGGGCGCAGGACAACGCGAATCAGCAAAGGTATTCGGAGAGTGAAGGTCTTGCGGGCGATCAAACATGGCAAACAATACGACTCTATTACTACAATGCTTTGACGAGAAAGACTGACGCAGAACGTCAAGAATACTTCGCGAGGACGTTCAAAGGACTTGGGCATCAGATTCATCTGATTCAAGATATGTCGGTGCCTGCGCATGTGCGGAATGACGCGCATCCGGAGGATGCTCTCGTAGGGAGGGATTCTGGAGGCGATCTCTACTTTGAGACCTGGGCAAAGAAGAATGCAGATAAAATTAACCTTTTCGCTGCATCGCCGAATTTCCCGCAAGTTGACCTGACTAAGAATTCTGGCGGTTTTGTTCCAATCACTCAGTTCTATGACACCGATCAATATAAGGAAGGCACAACGCCAAGTACCAGTCTAGCCTGGGGATTGTCGGAATACACCAACGCCAATTTCGTCAGCACTGATACCATATTTACCGATAACCTGAGCAAAGATGACAAGCACTATTTCCCCTACCCCAAGTACAGCTCTCAGTGTTACTTACGGTTCGAGGAAATTTATCCTCGAACTAAGAAACCGAGAGTATATTTCGGCAAACAGTGCAGCGATGAAACAATCGTCCATTTTGTTGCCGTAAGTCCTTTATATAAACATTTGAGCGACAGTACAACTGTCCAACTCCTGGCATTAAAACTTGACGAGACGACCCATTATGACTATGCCCAGAAGCTTATCCCCCGCGCTGTTGGCTACTCAGCTGGTCTTCTTAACTACTTTTTCCGCGGCGATATCAGGCTGAGTTATGAGACGGGTGTAACGCCCGGCTATGTCATTACGAACTACAGCGGAGAAAAGATGGAAGGCAGATTTATGCTTTATTACGACAATAGCGCCGAAACCAGAAATCCGATCTGGGTTGGAGATGGTCTCCTTGAGGCTAAGACGGGTGATAAGGCAAACACCTTTGACTTTATCCCTCCCAGTGACGCAAGAGAGCCGGGCAAATATATCCTTGTCTTCAAGGGCAAGATGGGCAATGAGGACGGTGCAGTAGCAGGGTATGTGTTCAGCAGGACCCTTGAGATCACCCCGCCTGACCAATTCGTTTATGCCATGGCGGATGCAGATCCGTCCGACCCTTACTTTTCAAGCATTAAAGCAAAAGTGAGAAACACAAACCCTTCTGAGGCCGTACAGAATGGAATGATTCAAGCAGTAGCGAAGTATAAGGCTGATACGGATGACGCCGATTTTATCTATTCGGTGTCAGCTCCGATATCAGTAGTCTCCTTAAGTGCCACGAGTGCGACAGAGCTCCTATTCGATTTCAGCAATGACCCCATACCCATCGATATTACGGACCTTTATCTCCAGGTGATCTTCAAAGGCAAAGTTGGGAACGACGACAATGCAGTTGCTGTTGGATTGAAAGACATCAGCGAACCAACGCCGGTCGATCTCTTTAACAATACGGATTTGGCGTGTATCAACGGCGCCTGGTACACTGCCGGAAGTCCCGAAGCAATTGCTCAAGTTGACGCAAACGGCAATAAAATAGCCGATGAATGGGATGTCTATCCTCATGAGATACGAGACATTTTCATGAGGTTCTCTTCGCCTCTGAATCCTCAGCATGCCTCGGCTGATGCATATCAATTTCATGTACCGAGCATAGGCCCCGGTCAATCCATGAGAGCGCTTTACATCCTCACCGACCATGACTACAGATATAGTTTTTATCAGACCTGGCACAAAAAAAGCGAGAACGACCCATGGGCGGAGGGGCCAACTGAGAGTCTCCATCGGGGCATTGCACTCAAGAACCAGAAGGATTACGTGAGCGATCCTGCTCTCTGCAGCAGCGCTCCACCCTGTTACGTCACAGAATATCCGACCTACTATACTTACAGGAACTGGGAGAGCTGGTGGGGCGGATCGATTATATATATAGATAATTCCTATCCTCCCGGCTCTACGTGCCCCGGGCTTCTCTTGAAAGATTGATGAAGGTCAGGAAGAAAGGGGACAGGCTACTTTTGGGATCGATATTGGAAATGGTGGAGCGAGGATAAAATGACCCAATACCGTGCTAAGCTCATAAGGAATATCTATGCATATATCCTATCGGCTCTCGTTCTTTCTCCATTTATCTTATCCGCCTCTTCCGCTCAGGATTTCACTGCAAAGACCATCGGTGACTACGGCAATGTGACAGTTATGGAGGTTATGGGGAATTACGATTCCGACAACCCCGATGGCTCGACAAACCATAATCCGCGGGCAGCAATTGCAAAGGAATTCTTCCATACCCACCAGGACGAATACGACTTCCTGGTCATTTTCTCTAACTTCGATTTCAAGATGCCTGAAGCTGAGGCAAAGGCATTCTACTTGGGCGTCAAGAATGACACACATGGAATCGGCGCACAGCTCTTCGATAATACCGCCTTTTTCGGCAGCAAAGGCAAACTCCAGGGGATGATAGACATGGGGAATATCTCGAACCTGGTGACGGACCCCCGTGACTCGAAGTATGAGAACACTCTTTCAACCCTTTCCCACGAAGTCCTACACCGTTGGGCGGCCCGCGTAAAATTCAGAGACACCGCAGGCGCTGTCAGCACATCACTCCTGGGGAAAAATGGGGAGCACTGGAACTTTCTTCTGAACACCTACGCCTCGCTCCTTTACGGTAACCAGTGGAAGGACAATGGAGACGGCACCTTCACGTCAATTGCAGTGACGAAGTATTACAGTCCCCTTGATCTTTACCTCATGGGTTTTATCGACAAGTCGCAGGTTCCCCCCATGTTCCTCATCGACAACTCCGCAATCGATCCTGCGAGAATGCCCGAAGTCGGCGCCACGATCAGCGGAAGACTCCGATATATCACGATCGATGACATCATAGCTGCCGAGGGAGATAGAATCCCTTCTTCTTTAGAATCTCAAAAGACGTTCAAGACAGCCTTTATCTTTATAACATCACCCGGCACTTTCACTGGTGACGAGGTATACGGAATCGAAAATATACGGAACGGTTGGATAACTCGATTTTCTGTGCTCACTGACGGCAAGGGCATAATGGAGGTTGCTTCGACCCTCCAGAACAGCATCCCGACAAATCCCGGGATAATCCCGCCAACGGTAACTCCTCGTCCCCTGCCCCTGAACATTGAAGACGGCGTGAAATGGCTGATGACGAATCAGAAGACCGATGGCAGTTGGATGGAGCTTGCCCAGACTGTTAAGAGGGATACGGCTGAAGCGGTCTTTGCTATAAAGGACTTTGCTATCGCGCAGCAGAACTATTCCCTGGGGTTTCAATGGCTCAGCCGCGATGAGTCAGAAAACGTTGATTATCTCTCCCGGAAGTTAGAGACCTTAGTAAATAGAGGACAAGACGCTTCTGCACTCATGAATGAAATCCTCTCCCGCCAAAATGCCGATGGCGGGTGGGGTAGCAACAGAGATTATCTAAGTAATCCGCTGGATACAGCTCTTGCCTTAAAGGCGATTGCGCTTGCCGGTTATTCGGACACGACCGTCGTATCAAAGGCTATAACATATGTAAGAGCCGTTCAAAATGGAGACGGCGGATGGGGAGGAGAGGACGGAGTAAGCACGGTGGAGGCAACGGCTGATGTCCTCACTGCATTCAGCAAGTACCGTCAAAATAATCAAATAGAGGACCTGATAACAAAGGGTGTTACCTTGCTTACACAGAGGCAAAACCCAGACGGCGGTTTCGGAAACAGCCCAAGCACGGTCTATGACACCGCACTGGCAGTGATGGCGCTTAAAGGACTTAATGCATCTCAAGACAGCCTCAATAACGGCATTACGTATCTTCTCAATAGCCAGTCGGGCGATGGAAGCTGGAACAAGAGCCCTTACCAGACCGCCCTTGCGATCGATGTTGCCGGGAAGGTGCTGGTGGATCCGGATCTGTCCATAAAGACTGCAGACATAACTTTCGTTCCCGCCACGATAACCAGCCTCCCGGCGAATATCGTGGTGAACGCCGTCGTGCACAATCTCGGCATGACCGATATCCCTCAGGCAACGGTCGCTCTTTACGACGGCGCAGTAGCGGATGCAAACAAGATAGGGGTGCAAACCGCCGCATTCCCCGCGCAGTCTTCTGTGACGGTCACATTTCCGTTGACGATAAGCGACGGTAACCAGCATACATTTCACGTAGTCACAGACCCGGGCAATATTATCAAGGAATGGAACAAGGCCAACAATGTGGCCATGGTTATTCTGAACCTCCAGGGAACATATGACTTCGAGGTCCTGTCCTCGGGTATCTCGCTGTCCCAAAACCCCGCCGACATATTCAGCGATGTAACGATAAGCGAGAAGATAAGGAACAAGGGTACTTTGAACGCCTACAACGTCCAGGTCAAATACTACATCGACGATCCCCAGAGCCCCATCGATATCGGGACGACAACCATCGACATCCCGGCGGGCGCGTCAGTGACGAATCAAGTAACATGGATGGCGAACAAAGCAGGGGACAACATGCCGTTGACGATCCTCGTGGATCCCCTGAACACCTTCACCGAGGTATCGAAAGAGAATAACAAGGCTGTCATTCCCTTGACCGTCAGGAGTTCGATGGACCCAAACCTCACAGTATCCTATAAGGACATAACGATTACCCCTAATCCTGCGAATGACGGCGGAAACGCGCACATCTCCGCCATCGTTGCCAATAACGGCTTCTCCTCTGCCTCGAACATCAAGGTGAATTTTTACAACGGCACCCCCGGGGTCGACGGCGTGCTCATCGGGAGCCAGACCATCCCGGCCCTGAAGGCGGGGGACAGCGCCACGGTTGTCACCGACTGGACGAGCATAAGCGGAGCAGGGACGAAGATCGTTTACGTTCAGGTGGACCTTGATAACGTAATAAAGGAGATCAAGAAGGACGACAACAGCGCCTTTACGACGCTTAAGGTCCTCAGCCTTCCCGACCTTACGATCACATCGGGTTCCATCGTCTTTAGTCCGCCCGCCCCGAAGGACGGTGACATCGTCTCCATCACCGCGACAATCAGGAACATTGGCGAGCAGGGCGCCTCCAACGTGCTTCTTACCGCCTATGAAGGAACATCGGTTATCGGTTCTCAAACAACTGCCTCCATAGCGGGTGATTCGGCTGCAACTGCAACGTTCAGCTATGACACCAGCCTGAAGAGCGGCCCCCACCAGATAACGGTGGTCGTGGACCCCAACAATACAATCACCGAGCAGAGCAAGGACAACAACAGCGCATCGAGGAGCTTCGGCGTGCAAAACGCGGACCTGTGGCTGACGGAACAGTACATCTCGCCCAACGGCGACGGGGTCAAAGACAACATGCAGTTCTTCTTCAGGCTCAATGCGGCCCAGACGGTCAAGGTTATCGTGGTGAATAAGAAAGGCGAAATCGTGAGGACTTTCTCCGGCAACGATCTGCAGAACACCGCAGCCAGTAGTGTGACCTGGGATGGCCTCAATGATGACGGCATGGTCGTCGATGACGGCCAGTACCAGATCACGGTAGTTAACGGCAATGGCGCTTCCCTCGGGAGCCTCAATGTCACCGTGGACAACAACAGGTCTCCTCTTTCGGATGCGATAGGCACGAAGTACCTGCGGAACAACAACCTCACCTGCATGCTTCCCGACCTTGGTTGTTGGCAGTGGCTGCCCGATGAGAGCGGAAGCGTATTTCTTGTAGAATGGCCCAGTTCAAATGCGCCGGAGTATCCCACCGGCTTCTACACAATGGCGCCCGACGGGGGAGATATAACGAGACTTGTCCCCAAGGAATGGACCCAGGGGCTGGACCCGACATACGATTACTATTACGAAAACTATGCGCTTTCGCCTGACGGGGCAAAGATCGCTCTTCTACTGAATAAGGTTAACAGGCAGTGGGGCTCGACCGAGGGGACCCAGTTATGGACGGTTGACAGAGACACGCAAGATCTGATCCAGATTGACTCCGGTAGAAGCAGTTATGGCGCTGATCTGAAATGGGCGCCCGACAGCCAGAGGCTTGTTTATTCCTTCTACAGTCAGGACACATACCGTACTGATCTCTGGCTGGTCAATAAAGACGGCGCAGGGAAGATAAAGATTGACTCAGGTCTTGCCTGGATCGACCTGCAATGGCTGTCTTGGCCGGACAACGGCAGGAATATGGTTTATGCATATTATGACCTTGATGCAAAAGGGAACTATGTCCCCAGAATGAGGGCCTCCGATCCCTCCGGTAACAGACGGGACATCTCCTTATCGCCTCTGATTCGTGGTGATATAGGGTCGGCAGATTGGATGACCAATCAAAAAGTCGTGCTTTCCGCCTATGACTCGAATACAGGGGATAGTAATCTCTGGCTCATCGACACTACAGAGGGTGGCAATCCCAAGAGACTGACAGCCAGCCTGAACACCTTTTCCTTGTCGCCCGGCAGAAACCTTGTGGCGTATGCTGAGCCTTATCGTCAATCCCGAACCGCCCGTCTCACTGTCGCAGATACGGCCGCCAATGTTTATTACAGCCATGATTTCACATCCGGATACTGCTATAGTGCAATAGATCAGATCACATGGTCTCGTGACGGAAAGAAGGTGGCTTATATCGAGAAGGGAGGATGCGGTGACGCCCGGCAGGCAGTGCCGTTGCTCATGGTAGTCGATCTGGCTTCCTTGAAGGAGGTCTCTATTGCGCTGCAGCATCCGGACTCCATGGACTGGTTGCCTGACGGAGTACATATTGTGCTGGGAGACAGTAATGATAAGATCTTCGTCGTTAACTCCGAGACGGCGGAAGTGGCGCAGATATATGGTAGTCCACAAGGTTCAGGCAGCTTGCTTGCCTCAGTTTCACCTTTGGGAGACGAAATAACGTATGAAGAGCCTGTGGACCCCTCGAGTGCCTGTTACGGCAGGGCTTCTGCTGACCTGTGGGCGATCAGTTCGCTCATGAACCTGACCGCTGACCTCAGGGCAACCAAGGACAAATCGGCCGTGGTCCTTAGCGGTACTGCTGCTGACTTGAACTTCGAAAGTTTCAGAATAGATTATGCCGATGCGAATAGTCCGACCCTCTGGAATCTCATCTCCCCACCTTCAAGCGTCCCCGTCCTTGACGATACCTTCACCATGTGGGTCCCACCACATGAAGGCACCTTCCTTGTAAAGCTGACCGTTTCGGATAAGGCGGGCAATGTCAAGGAGAACATCAAGAGGGTCTCCTGGGGCCTTTCGACAAGCATAACGAACCTCTACAAATCTGCAGACATCTTCTCCCCCAACGGAGACGGATTAAAGGACAGTGTCAACCTGAGCTACACAGTCGTTGAGCCTGTGCACCTGGAGTTTACCATTTATGACGGCTCTGACAATCTCGTCCGGAAGATCCATAAGGACTATTCGGCTTACACACTCGATTCGATGACCTGGGATGGGAAAGACGAATCAGGCAAGATCGTAGCAGACGGCAAGTACAAGATCAAGGTATTCAGTTACGAGTTCTTCGTCGAAGTCGACACCACGCCGCCTGATGCGAGTGTGGCTATAAGGAATATCAGGCAACTGCTTCACTGTGACCAGGGCTCTTCTGAAATGTCTGTCAATGTCATGGGCCATGTTTTTGATAAGAACCTGAAGAACTGGGTCATCGAATACGGTGAGGGGGACAACCCTCAGCAGTGGTATTCGCTGCAAAGCGGCTCAAATCAGGTCGTTGCAAGCGACGCAGACGGCAAGCCCATTCTGAACCCCGCACAGGACGCAGTGATCACGACATTTAATGATGACTCAATCGGGATGCTCGTCGGAAAAACACTGAGGATCAAGGGTGAAGACCTCGCGGGCAACAGGAAGACCGTGACTTCGAGGTTCCCTGAGGAGACACTGTACATACTCCACGTAGATGTAGAGCCTGTCTTTCTCTTTGATGCCTGCCCAGGAGGAGCGCTGAACGCTGTTACATTGAAAAGCAGCGGGACCCATGGCATAGGAGTCCTGAACACAATAAGGCTGCCGATCACGAGTATGAACGTTCAGTATTCATACGGGGGACAATGGATCGACACGCCCGCTGTGGATAACCCGCAGCCCGGGGAGATAAGTCTGACGTGGAACGACTCGGGTCTCCACATGACTAAGATAGGGGGAATGAGGATAAGAGCCGTCGACGTTCTCGGCCAGGAGCATTATTCAAATGTTGTTACTTTCACAGAGTCCTTTGGGATCAACTGCGACAAGAACGGCAATGCCTATGGAACAAACAGTCTCTTCGAAGACCTGACGTCTCTGGAATTCCAGGTGAAGAGCGATCGGAGTCCGCAGTATTCCGCATGGGACAGTCGATATGCCGATTGGACGAAATATGCCTCTTTTGATACGGCCAAAAGAGACAGGGTGCCGAGGGGGAACTTCCCTCTTCCTCTTCCTTACATTCAAGCGGGTTTTCATTACCTCATAAAAATGATAGGTGTCGGAACCAGCGAGACTTCATATGCGGCGCAAGGAGGATATCCCTGTGTACAGGAATGGGGAATCGACCTTTCAGTCGGTTACCCCGAAGCCGACTGCGGCAACGTGTCACGCAAGGCGTCGCTCGGCGCCACGATTAACGGTGCAATTTCGAACGCGTCTCTCAAGACGTTAAAGTATTACATGGACGGACAGGATGGGTCCGTGAGGCTTCTCGGGCAATTTGACCTCACCTCTGAAACTTATGGCGCGGTAACAGTCGACACAGCAGCGATGCCGGAGGGGAACTATCCTGTAAGGGCTGTTCTGTCCTACCTTGATTCGGATGACAACACCGTAAAGGAAGTGTCGGCCCAGAATAGCATTACGGTGGACCGCGCGCTTCCGTCCGCGAAGATAACCTATCCGGCCCCTTCAGCCTCAATCTGCGCCATTAAGATATCCGATTTATCCGGCAGCTGGCTCGGCATCCCTATCGAGGGAGCAATCAGCGATAATATCTCGGTAAACAAATATCAACTATTTTACGGGGCTGGGACTTCTCCTATAGTATGGACGCCCGCGTCGACCAGACGTGGGAAGGTTGGAGATCTGATGATAGGCTACGGTTCCAGACAGGGCCGGCTCGGGGTATGGGATGTGACGGAAAGTGTCAACTCCGGACTTTCTGCTGACGGTGAGTTCTCGATACGACTGAAGGTCGTGGATGAAGCCGGTAATATGGGTTGTGCGTTTCAGAGCTTCTCGATCGATCGGCCTGTTGAGGCTGTCCTGGGCGAGGACAAGGCGGTATTTTCTCCGAACGGGGACGGGTACTTTGATGATGTAATCGTGAGCTGGGGTCTGAGCAAAGCCGCAAACATTGATGTGATGGTATTTGGGCTGACTCAAGAAAGAGACGGCTCATACACTTTGGGCCCCACGCCCATCAGGACTATCGCCTCGTCTCTGCGGTCCGCTGGCGGCAGCAATTCCATGTCGTGGGACGGAAAGGACGATTCAAGCGGTGTCGTGCCTGACGGGCCTTATGCCCTCATGGTGGTAGCGAACGATTCCTGCGGCAATACGACGCAGAAATGGATTCGGGTTGAGGTCGACAATACTTCGCCGACAGCTGTCATTTCCTATCCGAACTTCGGAGGTCCTTCCGGGAACATCATCGATGTCAGAGGCACAGCCGATGATCCTCATTTCAAAGGCTACATCCTAGAAGCCGGACAGGGAGACAACCCTGATACGTGGATTACCGTTTCATCAAACATTGTTCCTGTTCGTGACAATGTTCTCGGCTCCTGGAACACCTTCGGCCTTAACGGAAGATGGACATTGAGGCTTACCGCAACCGACAGTATTGAAAATAAGAATGTCGTTATGGTTACGGTCGACCTCACTCAGAGGAAGACCCTGGTCAAGGACCTTAGCGCGACCCCGAGGTTCTTCTCTCCTAACAACGACGGCGTGCTCGACACCGCCGCAGTCGGCTACAGTCTCACCGATTCCTGCCTTGTTGAGATCGATATGCTCGACGCCGCAGGTTCTCCGAGAAAAATCTATGCGTTCGCTACGCCTTTATCTGGCGCAAACGCTCTTTCGTGGGACGGCAAGGACAGCACGGGAACGACGGTGCCGGAAGGGGTCTATACGGTCAAGCTGCATGCGGCCCTGTCATCAAATCCTGCAGTTGTCGAGGACGAGAGTATAACGGTGATTGTCGATACTTCTCCGCCCGCGACAGCGGTGGCGCAGCCGCTTATGAATTCCTATTTCAGAGACGATGTGCCGGTTAATGGGACCATCACGGACGCGAACCTTCTCGAATACTCTGTAAATCTGACCGGTGACGGCGGCATGGCTGTCTTCGATCATGGGAACCAAAACAGGGAGAACTACGCCTTCGGCGTTATGAGCGGCCTGAATGAGGGGAACTACACTCTTGGAGTGACAGCAACCGACCTCGCCGGAAACAAGGCTGAGAAGAACATATCCTTCACCATAGACAGGACTGCTCCAAAGGTCATGATTGCCGCGCCTTCAGCCGGAGAGCTTTACGGCACAAACAAGAATGTCATCACCGTTGCCGGCTCGATCGTCGAGAGGAACCTTGACTCATTCAGCCTGCGGTACGGCCTTGGAGACAACCCGCAGCAGTGGACCGAACTTCTAGGAGGGAACACTTTGCCGGCTAGTTCTCCGCTCTTCACCTGGAAGGTCGGCAAAAGCGACGGCATTCCCGATGGGTTCTACACCATTTCGCTTTTTGCGAAAGACAAGGTGGAGCTGACTGGTGAGGCCAGGGTCAAGGTCATCGTCGACAATAATCCCCCTGACGTCTCGATAACCTTCCCTCCTGATGGTGGATATGTCACAAAACCTGTCGATATCAGGGGGACCGCGTTCGATCCGAACCTTGACGGATACACCGTCGAATTCTCTGAGGCTCGGTGCGCAAGCGCATTTAAGTGGGGCTCACTGAAGACCTCGACAGCGGCGGTGAAAGACGAGGTTTTAGCTTCCTGGCAATTCCTTCCCCCTGATGGCGATTACTGCATCAGGCTGACCGCGACCGACAAGGCAGGCAATAAGTCGGATACTAAGGTCACGGTCAGGGTCGACACCCATCCCCCGGCGCCTCCGGTCCTTTCCGGAACCGTGGAGAGCGGATCGGGATCGAGACTCACCTGGACGAAGAATACCGAGCCGGATCTTTCCGGGTATAACCTTTACCGCGACGGCGGGAAGCTGAACACGGCAGTGATAAAGGATCTCTCTTATTTAGATGCAGGGCTCAAGGACGGTCTTTATGTCTATACCGTTACCGCCGTCGATCTGGCGGGCGACGAAAGCAAACCCTCAAACGATGTGAAACTCAGAATCGGCCTCACACCCCCTGACGCGAAGATGAGCTCACCACAGGACGGGTCAAGGGTGAGCGGACTCGTGGACATCAAAGGCACCGCGTACAGTTCAACTGATTTCAAGCAATACCGGGTTTCCGTGGGACAGGGAGCTGCCCCGTCGTCATGGAACGTTTTAAGGACTTCCCCTGTACCGATCTCATACGGTCTTCTCGCCCAGTGGAGCACGCTCGGTCTTTCCGAGGGCGTCTATTCTCTTAAGCTTGAGGCGGAGAACCTTGCCGGAAACGTCAACACCCAGTTGGTCTCTGTCACGGTCGATAATACGTCCCCTGCACCCCCTGTTCTCATCTCAGCAATCGCAAACGGGTCTGATGTAACTGTTACGTGGAAGGCCGACGGCGAGTCTGACCTCGTAGGGTATCTCCTTTACCGGAATGGGCAGATCGCTAATGCAAAAGGCATTGTGGTGGGAGATCTGAAACCCTATCTCTTGAACGTCGCCGCATATCTGGACAAAGGGGTGCCCGATGGGAAATTCCGGTACCATCTCACGGCCATGGACCAGGCGGGCAACATGAGCGGCCAGTCCAATGTCATCGAGGTGAATATCGACACCCATCCTCCTCACATGATCATCGGCGATCCTCCGGACGGGACGAAGTTTCAGAACAAGATACTCATCATTGCCAACACAGCCGACCTGGACATCGCGGCTGTACAGTTCCAGTACAAGAAGGCCCTTGATTCCGCATGGACAAACTTCGGCGCAGTTCTCGGCAAGGCTCCTTATTCCGTCTATCTCGACCCTGCAGCCCTCGGTCTCGCCTATGGAAACTACAATGTAAGGGCCATTGCAACCGACCTGGGAGGAAAAACCGATCCTTCGCCCACGGCGATCACGCTTACCTATGCCGTCTTGACGCCTCCCGATGGGCCGAAGGGCCTCACGGCGCATGCGGATGGGAGCACGGTTACGCTTACCTGGACCGCGAACACCGAGAATGACCTCAAAGGGTATACCGTCTACAGGACATCAGGGGCGACAACCGCGAAGGCAGGGACGGTGGACGCCCCTTCCGTGACCTATCAGGACAGGGGCCTTGCGGACGGATTTTATGCATATATCATCACCGCGACCAACACTTCGAGCTTTGAGAGCAAACCTTCCAACAAAGCGGATGCTCATGTCTATGCACCGGTCCTCGGGCAGCCTTACACGCCGACCAAGGAAAAGACCCTGAAGGTGCAGGGAAGTGATGCGCCTGCGTCCTCCGTGGTTGAGGTCTTCAATGAGACATCGCAGGGCTCCGCATCGGGCGGGATGGTGAATGCGGATGCGCAGGGAAACTTCACTTTTGCGGCCGCAAGCCTGACCCTGGGAGAAAACAGGATCACGGTTAAGGCGACAGACAGTGCGGGCAACCGCAGCAGGGCCTCGGACCCTGTCGTAGTCGTCTCCGATGACCCGCCGGCCGCGCCGACGGGCTTCACCGCGTCTGTCAACGCATTCGATGTAGGCTTTGCTTGGAGCGCAAACACTGAGTCGAACCTTTCGGGTTACAACCTTTACAGGAACGGGACAAAGGTAAATGCGGACTCGGCTATCGTTCCGTCGAACATGACCGCGTCTTCTTCCGATCCGTACAATCCTCCGTCACATGCCATTGACGGGGATCCAGGAACATACTGGTCCTCACCCTTCGGAAACGGCGTCTTTGAGCCGCTCTGCTTCGAGGTCGACCTGCCGTCTCCCGAACTCATTACGCATATCGATCTTCACTGGGGACCCCCGTGGGATCAGGCAGGGAATCTTTATGCGGGCAGAGACTTTGAGGTACAGGTCTGGTCCGGCTATGCGTGGATCACCCAAGGCAGCGTGAAGGGTAACGCGGAGAAGGACAATAGTTTTGACTTCGGTCCTTCTTACAGGACTGATAAGATAAGGATTGCCATTTCCGACACAACGGACGCCTATTATTCGAAACAGGTCTGGCTCTCGGAGATTAGCATTCTCAAGGAAAACCCGATAACCGAGACACAGTACCAGGATACGAATCTCCACGATGGGAATTACAATTACACTCTTACCGCCGTCGATTACTACGGTTTCGAAAGTCCGCCGAGCGCGGCCCAGGCAGCAGTGGGGGATGTGACGCCTCCTGCAACTCCGCAGAATTTGATCGCGAAAGCGACTGCTTCGAGTGTCGGCCTTATCTGGAGCCCAAACACCGAGAAGGATCTCGCCGGCTATTACGTCTACAGGATGACTTCCCGGGGATGGACGAAGATGAATTCTTCCCTGCTGTTGAGCGCCACGTACACCGACTCAAACCTGACCAACGGCACCTACACATACCAGGTGACAGCGGAGGATAAGACGGGCAACGAGAGCCTGCCCTCTCATGAGGCATCGGCTCAGGTGGAGATGGCCCCACCTCAGCCTCCTCAGAATCTCAAGGTGAGCACAGTGCCGGCAGGCGCCTCTCTCAGCCTGTCATGGGTGTACCCGGGAGGCCTCGCCTCGTCCTTCAATGTCTACCGCGGCACAACGCAAGGAGGCCCCTACGCAAAGGTCGGCGCCTCTTCCTCGGGCAGCACATCGTATCTTGATACAGGTCTGAAGAACGGCGTCACCTATTGGTTTGTCGCGACCGCAGTTGACGGCGTGGGCAACGAAAGTGCGTATTCTTCAGAGGCAAGGGGGACACCCGTCGACACAAATGCGCCGTCAAAGCCCGTCCTTTCTTTCCCGGCTTTGCAGGGAGTCCCTGCCACTCTTGCCGGCGGCAGCACGGAGATTTCGGGGAGCTCTGAGCCCGCGTCAACTGTGGAGCTTTTCAGAAACGGCATTGCCGTTGCACAAGCAGTCGCTCTCGAAAACGACGCCTTCCAGGAATTCCCGGGCGGCGATATCTCGGATGTCTCCCTCTCTCCAGATGGGAAATCCCTCGTCTACTGTCAGAACAGCTCGGTATGGACAAAGAACCTTGCAGCGGGCAGCCCCGTTCAGATAGACAGTCAGGGCTACAACCCCGTGTGGTCTCCAGACGGAAAGACGATTGCTTACATAGGATACGACGCTTCCGGCAGCCACATCCGCCTGTATGATGTCAATACGGCCGTGTCCTCGCCGCTCACGGGCGATGCAAGCCTGTATGAATACGCTCAGTCATGGTCTCAAGACGGGTCGATGATCTCCTTTATCACGGGCGACGCAAACTCCCAAGCGGTAAGGATCAAGGACCTCGCTCTGGGCAGCATCATCGAAGTGGCGGCTGGCGACTCCTACGGCAATCAGAAGATCTCCCGGGACGGCTTGAGCGTGGCATACTTCGATTCCCGCGGGCTCTCCCTCTTTGATAGTGTGACCGGACAGTCCGTCCTTGTCGATAGCCAGACAGATGGATATTCCCTCGACTGGTCACCGGACAGCAAAAGGCTTGCGTATGTAACGACCGGAAACGGCAATTCAGATGTTGCCCTCGTCGGTAGGGAAACCAAAAAAGTGACGCGACTCACAAGCCTGGCAGTTGACGAACTTACCCCTCTCTGGTCACCGGACGGAGCTCTGATCCTCTTTACAAGGTATGAGACAAACGGCAGCCTATCCCTTTGGATCATCGCCGCTGACAGCTCAGGCGACGCAATGCTGCTCAAGCAGGGCCTGCTGAGGCTTGATAATCCGGCTTGGGCAAGGGAAGGGGCGATATCCTATATCGGGGATCAGGGGGCAGTCACCGTGGCTTATCTCAGGGGCCATTTCAGCTTTGATTCAGTGAAACTCGAACCCGGGGAAAACAGCTTCACTGCTTCGGCAACAGACCGGTCGGGCAATCAAGGCCCGACCTCCGACGCTGTGTCCGTGGTTTATGACACAAGTCTGTTGCCCGACCTTGTGGTAACAGAGGAGGACATTACGATATATCCGCCGTACCCCGTAGTGGGACAGACAGGGCTTGTAACGGCGACGGTGAGAAACGCGGCCACGGGCGACGGGAGCAATGTCACCGTGAACGGCTATCTCTGGGACTCCCAGGGCAATGTGAGCCTGTTGAAGTCGGATATCATCTCATCCATCCCTGCTGGCTCGTCCCGATCTATAAGTTTTAACCTTGATACGGCGGGCAGATCGGGTGAGATCAAGATCGTTGTTGCAGCCGACCCCACAAATGCAATCATCGAGCGCGACAAGACGAACAACGTGGCCATCAAGAAGTTCTCCGTTGCGGAAAAAGAGGGGATAGCCATGAGTACGACCCTCGATTCCGACCAGTACACGAGCAGCCGGGACGTGAAGATCCTTGTTGACATCAAGAACAGCGGCATTGATAAAGACGCTACCATTACAACATTGATCGAGGATGCAGGCGGGCATCAGGTAACACTGTTCGATAAGAGGACCTTACGTCTGCCCTATGCTTCATCCCAGGTTTACAGCCTTCTCTGGAACAGCGGTCCGACCTATGCAGGCCCCTATAGGGTCCATACGTCCCTGACGGACGGAACATCTGTCATAGCCGAAAACATCGTTCCCTTTACGATACTTCCTGACATAAACCTCGACTCCTCTCTTGTAACGAACAAGACGGTATATGGTTCAAAAGAGGACGTCTTGATAGGCGTCAGTATCAAGAACAACGGGAAGAATTATGTTATCCCTGACCTTAAGGCAACAATGAAAGTTTCCGACGCCTCAGGCAATGTCTTATTCGCTGAGGATAAGAGCATTGCCAATCTTCTGCCCGGGGCCTTAGCGACCTTGAGTTCCACCTGGAACACCGGTCTCAGTCTGCCCGGCGATTACAGCGCCTCTGTAGATATTTATATTTCTGACAAACGAATCCTGAGCACGTCTGGATCCTTCAAGATAAGCGGCTCGTCAGTCATTACCGGCAGTGTGGCGGTCACGCCCGCTGTCGTCATTTATGGCAATACCGCCGAGGCCGATTATGCGGTTCAGAATATCGGCAATGCCGATGTCAGCGGTATGTCTATCAATCTTCTCATTACAGACCTTGAAACGCAGACGATCCTCGCGTCTCACCACGAGAGTTTTGACCTCCTGAAGAATGGCGCGAAGAGCGGAAAGGCTACATTCCCGACACAGGGCTATGCACTGAAGACTTATGGCGCTGTGCTTCAGTATATTCATCAGGGCACCACAAAGACCGTAGCAACCACTTCCTTTGCTGTCAAAGACGGAACACCGCCTCTCGTGAGCATCAACTCTCCTCGGGCGGGCAACTCTTACAATGCAAAGTTCGACATATCCGTTACCGCCACGGACGATGCATCCGGCGTAGACAGGGTTGAATACCAGATCGACAAAGGTGCATGGAGTGTCCTGCCTGTGTCAAATCCATCCGGAGGGAGATACAAAACGACATGGGCGCCGACCTCTGCAGATAACGGAACCCATAGTATCGGTTTCAGGGCGACCGATGAGGCGGGTAATACCAGTCAGCCATTCTCCATAACGATAACAATAGACGTGAACAATGCTCCTCCCACAGGGAGCGTAACCATAAATAATGGGGCTGCTTACACCACAACGACGGCTGTGACGCTTTCCCTTAATGCCACAGGCACCGGCGGCGGGGTGGCGAAGATGTGCCTGAGCAACACGAGTGCGTGCACGGCGTGGGAGGATTATGCACCGATAAAGGCCTGGACGCTGTCATCGGGAGACGGCAATAAGACAGTCTATGTCTGGTATGAAGACAGCTTAGGAGCTTCCAACACGACGCCACACAGCGCCTCCATAATCCTCGATGCAACTTCGCCCGTATTGACCGTGTCGACCCTGGCAGACGGCAGCTGGACGAGGAACCAGCTATTGAATGTATCGGGCAAAGCAACGGATGACAACGGCATTCAGCAACTCACCGTCAATGGAACAGTTGTAACGATAGACACCGACGGGACCTTCAGCTATGCGTTGACCCTTCAGGATGTGCTGAATACAGTCGTCGTGACGGCCACAGACCTGGCAGGGAACCAAACAAAGGATACGAGGACGATCAATCTCGATCGCACGGCGCCTATGATCATCATCGCGACCCCTCCCGACAACCTGAAGACAAAACAACCGTCTGTCGATATCACCGGAGCTGTGGATGAACAGTCAACGGTTGTCGTAAGCATAAACGGTTCAGATCCGGTTCCGGCAGTCATGGACAGCATTGCCTTCACTCTTTCCGTACCCCTGACATACGGCATCAACACAATCGAGGTGACGGCGAAGGACCGAGCGGATAACAGATCTACGGAAAAGAGGACAGTCACCTTTGACGACCAGAATCCCTCGCTTTCCGTCACGGAGCCCCCTCAGGACATTGTGACGAACAGAGCAACGATCATGATAAAGGGACAAACTTCGGATCTCACGACAGTTGCCGTTACCATAACGACGGACGGAAATGTTTACAAGCCTGACGTAACAAGCGGCCAATTCCAGGAGTTCGTCACCTTCCCGACGGAAAAGACTTACCAGATATACGTCAGAGGGGTTGATGAAGCCGGCAATGAGACCATAGTGCAAAGGAACGTGATATATGATATTAGACCACCTAGTGTCACGATCGATCCCGTAACGAGCCCGATAGACAAGACCAGCCAGACATTGACAGGGACCGTGGAGGCTGGGGCAACCGTGAACGTCGCGTGTCAAACAGCAAGTGTCGGCGCGGTTAACTATCCTACGCCGACTGCGTGGTCTGTTACAGTGGCGAATATGGCGGAAGGAGACAACAATATAACAGTCACTGCTTCCGATGCCGCGGGTAACACTTCCAGTAATATACCGGCATGCATAGTTGTTGACACTTCACCTCCAGTCACGACAATAACCGGCAAGCCGAATAATCCGACAGACAATACTTCGGCAAGCTTCAGTTTCACGTCAAATGAGGCGGCCTCGACTTTCCAGTGTCAGCTCGATGGCGGGAGCGACTCAGCCTGCGCAAGTCAGATGAACTACGTGAGTTTGACTGATGGTCCACACACCTTCTCGGTAAAGGCTACGGACGCAGCGGGCAATCAGGAAGTGACGCCTGCAAACTATGCATGGACGATTGATACCACGCCTCCCGCTTCTTCCATTACAACGCCATCAGGCGGACCGACAATGATGGGGGCAATGATCACGGTTACGGGCACCGCTTTCGACGCAGGGATCTCGGTCCAGAAAGTGGAGGTGTCGACAGACGGCGGGGCGACATGGAACATCGCAACAGGCGCAACCGCATGGAGTTACGGATGGGCCGTCCCTGCGGACGGCATCTACACTATCATGTCACGGGCCACCGATAGCGCGGGCAACGTGGAAGTGCCAGGAACGGGGATCACGGTCATGGTTTACAAGAGAGAGCCGACAAGCGTTGCGACAAGCGGCAGACAGTTGCTGGTCAATGGGGATCCATTTACTATAAAAGGCGTAGTCTACTCACCAGTGCCTATAGGAGATGACCCTGAAGCGGCGCCGCCTTATGGAGATTATTTCACGTCCACGAAGAAAAGCATCTATTCGAGAGATCTTCCGCTTCTGAGACAGATGGGAGCCAATACACTGCGCCTCTGGACATGGGACCGAACGGCCGACCACCATGAGTTTCTGGACAGTGCATATAACGGTGGCGTAACTCCCATTTATATAATCGCCGGTTACTGGATTAACCCCGGGTTTGATATCGACCCTCAATCACCGAATAATGTCAGACAGCAGCTTAAGGCGAATTTCAGAGCAATGGTGGCGGCACATAAGTACCACCCGGCCATTCTCATGTGGGCAATAGGAAACGACCTGAATGCCGCCTTGATGTATGGAGGAAAATTGAGTAACCTCTTCAGCCTTATCAACGAGATGGCAGCGGAGGCGCATGCTGAGGAAGGAAGTATGTTCCATCCCGTGACCGTAGCGCTCGCAGACCGCAGTCTCATTTCCACCATTTCCGCTTATGACGCTGCCCTTCCGTCAATTGACGTGTGGGGCGCAAACGTGTACCGGGGGAATACTTTCGGCACGCTCTTCAAAGACTTCAAGGCTTCGAGCTCAAAACCGCTGGCGATTCTCGAATACGGGATAGATGCCTTTGATAATACCAACGGTGACGAGTATGAAAATATCGGCACTCCCTATCAGGCGACGTATGCTGAGGCCTTGTGGAATGAGATAAAGGCAAATTCTGATGTTTGTATCGGCGGCTCGATCATGGAATACTCTGATGAGTGGTGGAAAGGGAAGCATTCCACCGACCCCGGATGCCCTGATAATAACTCTGCGCTCCAGAGTTCTTGCGGCTATGCCATGAGCCCCAGCCCCGACGGGTATGACAATGAGGAATGGTGGGGGATCATGCGGACCAAAGCGGGCTCTTCAGGTCAGGACACCACGGAAACGAGGGTTCTCTACTACGCATTGCAGGAGCTCTGGGTACCATCGACCAATGCGCCACATGTATCAGTCAGCCCCAATGCTGCGAACTTCGGCGGGTTGGCTGTTGGAGGATCGTCGCAGGCGCAGACACTCTCCATTTCGAATAGGGGGATGGAGGATCTTGCCATAGGTGCAATCACCATTTCGGGGACGGATGCCTCTGAGTTTATCAGACAGAAGGACTCCTGCTCGGGACATACCCTGATCCCTTCCAAAACCTGCACGCTTCAGGTTGTATTCTCACCGACATCGACAGGATCGAAGAGTGCGACACTCTCCATACCTTCGGGTGATCCCGCCACGCCAAGTGTCTCTGTGACACTGAGCGGGACGGCTACCGCTTCGATTTCAGGTAGTGTCACATCCGGAGGAAGTCCGCTATCAGGAGTGACGATGACCCTGAGTGGAGGGACATCTGCAACAACAACCACCGACTTGTCGGGCAATTATGCGTTTACCGGATTGGTAAATGGCAGCTACACCGTGACGCCAAGCAAGACGGATTATACCTTCACCCCGACAAGCAGTTCGCTGAACATGAGCGGCGGAAACGTAACGGGGCGGAACTTTACAGGGACAATGCTCACATTCACTATCACTCCGTCAGCAGGTACCGGAGGAGCCATAAGCCCATGGACTCCCCAAACAGTAAGTTACAATGAGACTGTATCATTCATAGTTACGGCGAATGCGGGTTATCATGTTGTGAGTGTGTCTGTGGATGGTGTCTCACAGGGACCTCTCTCTTCCTACACATTCACGAATGTTACGGCAAACCATACGATCAGTGCAACCTTTGCGAGGAACTTTGGTGTTTTTGGCGTCACGGGTGTGAATATTTCCGCAGGATATGTGGACAGTTATGATTCCTCGAAGGGCTCCTATAGCGGAGTGCACGGATTGAACGGATCCGTCGGGACGAATTCGGTCGCAAATGGTGCGATCAATCTGAGTGGTGGGGCATTGGTCTATGGAGATGTGCTCGTCGGTCCAGGAGGGAATCAAACGAAAGCCATAGTCACAAGCGGCGGCTCTATAATCTATGGTTCCAAAGGCGCCCTGAACTCTGCCAAGAGTATGACGCCGGTGACGGACCCTGGAGGAGGAACATCAACGAGTTTTACAAACGGTGCAACGCTGACGTCAGGAACATACCGGGTGAGCGCGATCAATCTCAGCGGAAGTGGCATGGGCGCCATTAACGGCAATGTGACGCTGTACGTGACGGGCAACATGACGGTTTCAGGAAGTGCGCAGATAGTAATTCCACAGGGCAGTTCGTTGACCCTTTATGTCAGCGGCAGCATAAGTGTAAGTGGCGGAGGGATAGTGAACAAGAATCTTAACCCCCACACCCTTACCATTTATGGGACTTCGACCTGCACAAGCGCAAGTTATTCGGGAGGCAGCGCCTTTTATGGCGTAATCTACACACCGAAGGCCAATACCTCGATATCGGGAGGCAGCAGCATTTACGGCTCCATAATCGGTGGCTCCATTACCATATCCGGCGGTTCCGCCGTGCACTACGATGAAAGCCTGGGGGATATAGGAAGATGACGGACATGAGCTGCTCATTGCGCCTGAAAGGGTAGCAATATCTATAGCATTCTATGTCAGGAGGATCATCCGCCGGCAGAGAGATGGCTCTTTGGGGTTTTTGCGTTTTTGAATTCAAAGAGAGGCCACAAAGTCTTTAAATGCTTTGTGGCATGGGAGGGAGAGGGATGAGAAGAAAGGAGATCAGAAGGTCCTGTTGTTATTGCAGTCTATCCTGAATACGTCATTGTTCACTCTTGTGCTCGAATTGCCGAAGGCCGAGGCCCTGAAGCAGGGTGTTTGCGCATTACCGTTGACGTCCTTGTTCTGTTCTATGCAGTAGCTGTAAATCTGTCCGCTGCCCGGCAAAAAGCGCGGCAGCACCGCCTGGATCAGTGTGTTATTGGCGGCAGTGTTATCCTTGGCGCAGGTTCCCTGGGAGGCGGTATAATTTCCATTTTCGGCAAAAAACTGTTCTTCGAGAAGTCTGAGGTTCTGAAGATTCGCGTATGCCTCGTTTCTTGAAGCGCTCTTTTGCTGGCCTATGTAAGCGGGAATAGCAATGACGGCCAAAATACCAATGATTGCTATAACAATGATAAGCTCGACCAGTGTAAACCCTCTTTCGTCCATATGCCCCCCAGCCATGATTCTCATGATGTACTTAGTATGCCGCATATGCAATCCTCTCTTCAGTCGGAAGTTATGACCTTTTGATGTATCACCAGCCCGCTATTGTCCTGAACCGTGAGCGTGATAGAGCCGGTTGGGTTTGCCTGTACGCAAGCTATCTGGCCATTTCCGGCGGCAACAGACCATAGGCCAATTGCTGGGTTCCATGGTGACTTAAGATTCCTTGCAGGAGGCGGACCAGTCTGTGCCGCGACATAGGTTGCGCAAACTCCAGCCGTCGCCAATTGGGAATTCATCATGTCATTCACATCTATTACGGTGTCTCCATTTGTATCGGTCTCCCTCCAGCTTACGGCAACGCCTGACTTCAGGGACGAATGGAGCCACGCCTGGAGTTCCGGCTCGGCAGAGGAAGCGGCTCTTATGATTGAACCCTTCTTCGACCTCTCCTGCATGCCTATATAGCCTGGAATTGCGATCGCCGCCAGGATGCCGATGATCGCCACAACGATCAGAAGTTCGATCAGGGTGAAGCCTTCGGTCTTATTCAGGTTCAGTCTATTCATGATATCTTTCTTTTCTCTTTTGTATTGAGAGAAGTGTTGAGAATGAAAGCCGGAGAGATTTCGTCATCATCCCCGGCTTTCATGAATATCTCCACTAGTCGGAGGTTATTATCTTTGTGTGGATGACAACTCCACTGTTGTCCTCTGCCGTCAGCGTGATAGCGCCCGTCAACGCTGGATTCTGTACACAGGAAATCTGGCCTGGAGCAGGAGCGGCAGCCCAGAGGCCGTTTGCGGGATTCCACGGTGATTTAAGGTTGTGTGCAGGGGCGGCACCGTTTTGTGCTGCGATATACGTTGTGCAGACACCTGCGGCCGCTAATGCCACGTTTGTCAGATCAGCACCGACTGTTATTGTCCCGTCTCCGTCTGTGTCGTTTTCGGTGAGGTTGGCTCCCATTCCTGACTTTAATGCTGAGTTAAGCCATGCCTGGAGTTCCGGTTCCGCCGCCGAGGCCGCCCTGATCACGGCACCCTTCTTAGACCTCTCCTGCATGCCGATATAGCCCGGAATTGCGATCGCTGCGAGAATTCCGATGATCGCAACAACGATGAGCAATTCAATGAGGGTGAAACCTCTCTCGTCGCCTTTCTTCATTTTTGATACTGTCCTAAACATTTTCTACTCCTCCTTATTTCTTAATTCTTTTTCGCAGGCCGAGGCCTGCTGTTCTTGATCCCTTTGCAGGTGATGCCTGCTTCCCTGTGCTTCTCTGTCACCTCCTTTTCCTCTGATTTCCGCCAATCCGTTTCATCTAAAAGCAGGTTCCATGCCAGGGAAATGACTTCTGAAGACCCTGATTATTGAGCAAAAAACGGGTGAGTCCCAAGCTCAGGCATCATATCTCCTGACAAAAACTGTCAAGATTGTCCCAACAAAGTGACACGAAAATGACATGTGCGACATCTTCAGGTCTCGTTGTACCAGGAGGGAGGAGATTCCTAAAATGTCAGGTAAGCCGTCACCAATAGATATACGCAAAACATAACATACACATACGTTCTCGTTTGTCATGCCGGCTTGTCCGGCATCTTTCTGATATAACGGCTAAACGGCTAAATGATGGAGAATATATTTGCTGCTTATATTATGGCTAACGCAAGGCCGACTTTGTATACAGGGGCGACAAATGACCTCATTCGAAGAGTCTATGAGCATAAACACAATCTCGATCCGGGATGCTTTACAGCCAAGTATCATCTGCATAAGCTCGTTTACTATGAGTTCTGCGGCGATATCCGGAATGCCATTATAAGAGAGAAGCAGATAAAGAATATGACTCGACAAGACAAGATTGAGCTTATCAGACAGGCGAACCCCACGATGAGGGACTTGTATGAAGACATTTTAGGAGGGATTCCGGACAAGCCGGAATGACAAAAGAGAGGGACTTGCCTACAGGGATCTCTGACGGGGCCCTATTTTCAAACTCTTTATCTTTGTGTCTCTGTGTTTAACCACTTTTCGAGGCTCGGAGATCACCCTCCGAGAAAAGTTATCTTCATACCGTTACCCCGTCAATTCTCTTCATGCCGGCCTTGAGAGCCAGGTCGATAGCGGCCTTATACTCCTTGTTCGTTATCCTCCTGTCGAGGGGAGGGTTCTCATATGCCTTATAACAGGGATGATACTGGTCCATAATATTAAGGTAAGTATTCCGTGAGATCTCTTCTGAAAGGAAGCGCACGATCTCTTCCGTTCCGGCACCGTTCTCCGGCAGGACGAGATGCCTGACGAGGAGCCCTCTCTTCGCGATCCCCCTCTCATCGATGATCAGATCCCCCACCTGCCTGTGCATCTCTCTGATTGCCGCCTTCGCTGCTTCCGGATAATCCCTTGCCTTTGAATACCTCAGCGCCGTGGCTGCGTCGGCATATTTGATATCAGGCATGTAGATGTCAATGACGCCGTCAAGGATTGAGAGCGCCTCCGGGGATTCATACCCGCCGCAGTTGTAGACGACCGGCAGCGATAATCCCTGGTCCCGGGCGAGCGCAAGAGACCTGAGGATCATCGGCATCTGATGGGTAGGCGTCACGAGATTGATGTTGTGACATCCCATGTCCTGAAGACCGACCATGATCGCAGCGAGTCTTTCGAAGGAGACCTCGGCACCTTCCCCCTCATGGCTGATGGTCCAGTTCTGGCAAAAGATGCAGCCGAGGTTACAGAAACTGAAAAAAATGGTACCCGAGCCGAATCTTCCGACGAGGGGTCTCTCTTCCCCGAAGTGCGGGCCCCAGCTTGCTACGAAAGGTTTATTAAGGACCCTGCAGAAACCATTCTCACCCGCGGTCCTGTCAACATGGCATCTCCTCGGACAGAGCACACATTCTTTCAGGAGTTCTTCTGCATCAAGAATTTTCTCGTTCAGTTCTTCGGCGGATATCTTCAGGTAGCCGACCATTTCATTATGATAACAGAAAGATTGCGGCGCAAAGCAAAGGGTTGAGCTCCTCGTCGGATATCTCATGGAAGAATACGAGAAGGAGTGAACCTTAAGGCTGCTGGCTCCTGCCGGTCGCGTATCCCGCGCTTTGGCAAAGTTTTACCTGTTTGTGGTAGATTAAATAAAAATTCCCGGAGGTTCCATGCTCAAGGCCGTCGAAGATATCAGCACAACGAGAAAACGCCTGAAGATAGAGATTCCGGCCGACGCCCTCGAAAGCGAGATCAAGGGTTCCCTTGAAGAGGTAAAGAAGACAACGACTCTTCCGGGCTTCAGAACCGGCAAGGCGCCGATGACGCTCATCGAGAAAAGGTTCGGCAAGAAGGTTGAAGGAGAGGTGCTCGACAGGGTGATCCCCAAGGTCTATGTGGATGCCTTGAAAGAGGCCGACATTACACCGGTCACCGACCCTGTGCTGGAGGAAGGGATAGATTTCAAGAGGAACCAGCCCCTCACCATGACCTTTACCGTGGATGTTATGCCGAAGATCGGGGACCTTGCCTACGAGAAGATGAGCGTAAAGGATATTCCGGTCTCAGTGGATAACGGTGATATCGATGGCGTACTCAAGAGATCTCAGGATGAGAAGGCTACCTACGATCCCTCGGAAGGGCCGATAGACATGAATGACCTTCTCTCTCTTGATTACGCAACCCTTGACGGAGAGGTTGACGTCAAGGACCAGATCTACAAGGTGGGCGGCAGTCTTTTCCCCGAGGACTTCTTTCAGAAACTCTTGGGAAACAAGAAGGGTGATACCCTGACGATAGAGACGACATTCCCCGATGACCATCTGTCCGAGAAGCTCGCCGGCAAGCACGTGACCCTGGAGGTCGTTATCAATGACGTCAAGAAAGTGCGTCTTCCTGATATGGATGATGAATTCGCAAAGGATATGGGTTTCGACAATCTCGGAGCCCTGAAGGACCACGTCCGAGAGGAGATACTGAAGGCCAAGAAGAACGAAGTGGCGAAGATACAGAAGGCTGAGATCATAAGGAAACTCCTCGAGGCCCATGAGTTTGATGTCCCCGAATCCCTGCTCGAAAGCGAACTCGATCTTCTCGCGTCGAGCAGGCACATGAAGAAGGAGCAGGAGTCTGATGACGATGAGGAGATAAAAGAGAAGTTGAGACCGGATGCCCTCAGGAATGTGAGAGGTTCACTGCTTCTCGCGGCGATTGGGAAGAAGGAGAAGGTGTCGGTGAGTGATGAGGATCTGAAGAGCGCCATCCTCTCGATGTCGAGGAGGTTCGGTGTCCCTCCTGAAAGTCTGATGAAGTTCTATATTTCGAGGGACGGTTCCCTTGAAGGCCTGAAGAATTCCCTCTTCGAGGACAAGGTCCTCGACCTGATCCTCTCGAAAGCGGCTCTGGAGAAAGGAGAATAAGGTGAGTTTGATTCCGATTGTGATAGAGCAGACAGGACGCACTGAAAGGGCCTATGATATCTATTCGAGGCTCTTAAAGGACAGAATAATCTTTATGGGCACGGCAATTGACGACAACGTGGCGAACACGGTCATTGCGCAGTTGCTCTTTCTCCAGACGGAGGACCCTGACAAGGATATCCACCTCTACATTAATTCTCCGGGAGGAATCGTGACCTCAGGCCTGGCGATCTACGACACCATGCAGTATGTGAAGTCCGACATTGCGACCTATTGTATCGGGCAGGCTGCGAGCATGGGAGCATTGTTGCTTGCCGCGGGAACGAAGGGAAAGCGCTTTGCACTGCCGAATGCCAGGATCATGATCCACCAGCCCATGGGGGGCTTTCAGGGCCAGGCGACGGACATCGAAATACATGCGCGAGAGATATTGAGAATAAAGGAGACATTGAACAATATCCTTGCGTCCCACACTGAGCAGCCTATCGAGAAGATACAGGCTGACACCGACCGCGATTTTTTCATGTCAGGACAAGAGGCGAAGGAATACGGGATCGTGGATGAGGTGATCCGCAGTGTTACGAAAAAAGGGAAGTAGGCAGGAGTGATGAGCGACAAGCGGTCAGGGAGGAGGTGGCTCTTTTCCGGCTGCTTCCTTGGCGCTACCAATTTATCTCACGGAGGAGCATGATGGCCAAGAAAGAGAAAGACGACGCGAAACTCAAGTGTTCATTCTGCGGTAAGGGACAGGATGAGGTCAAGAAACTCATTGCGGGCCCGACCGTTTACATATGTGACGAATGTGTCGAGCTCTGCAACGATATCATTGCCGAGGAACTTTACACCGAGACCGCCGCACATGCTCTGCCGAAGCTCCCGACGCCGAAGGAGATCCATCAGTTCCTGAACGATTACGTCATCGGACAGGACCGTGCAAAGAAGATCCTCTCTGTTGCCGTTCACAACCACTATAAGAGGATCTATTGTCCTGATACCTCCGATATCGAACTCCAGAAGAGCAACATCCTCCTCATAGGACCGACGGGTACGGGAAAGACGCTCCTTGCCCAGACCCTAGCGCGGCTTCTTGATGTGCCCTTCACCATAGCCGATGCAACTACCCTCACCGAGGCGGGTTATGTGGGAGAAGATGTCGAGAACATCATTCTCAAGCTCCTCCAGGCATCCGATTTCGATGTGGAGAGGGCGCAGAGGGGCATTGTCTACATCGACGAAATAGACAAGATCAGCAGAAAATCAGAGAACCCCTCCATAACGAGGGACGTCTCAGGCGAAGGTGTGCAGCAGGCGCTCCTGAAGATCATCGAGGGAACGACGGCGAGCATCCCGCCGCAGGGGGGGAGGAAGCATCCCCAGCAGGAGTTTATCCAGGTCGATACCTCGAATATCCTCTTTATCTGTGGCGGAGCCTTTGTGGGGCTCGATGACATCGTGGGACAGCGGATCGGAAAGAAGACCCTCGGTTTCGGCGCCGAGGTTGTCGGGAAAAAGGAGAAGAAGATCGGGAATGTCCTCAGCCATATTGAACCCGAGGACCTCATCAAGTACGGCTTGATCCCTGAGTTTGTCGGACGGATGCCTGTTGTGGCCCTGCTCGAAGAACTCGATGAGGCCGCTCTCGTCAAGATCCTCACGGAGCCCAAGAATTCCCTTATCAAACAGTATCAGAAGCTTCTCTCCTTTGATAATGTGAGGCTGAGGTTCACGGAGGGCGCCCTTGCGGCTATTGCGAAGAAGGCGATAACGAGGAAGACCGGCGCGAGGGGACTGCGCGCAATCCTCGAAGAGGTCATGCTCGATGTGATGTATGAGGTGCCTTCGCAGATGGGCATCAAGGAATGCCTGGTGAATGAAGAGACGATCGAGAAGAAGGAACGGCCTATCCTCGTCTATGAGAAGCAGGCTGAATCGGCATAAGACAGACCATTCTTGTTGATTGGTTATCTGGCCGGGACCGGAATTTTATGGATTATGGCTCCGACCGTTCATCCGTCTTCTCTTCGGGGCCGGCATCCGCTTCTCGTCAAGAGAATAGCTCTTTGTGATTGTTCCGACCATATAATCCTAATGACGATCTGTCCTGCAGCGGCGCTTATGGTCCGCATGAGCGGACAGGCAAACAACCCGGACTTCTTGCCTGCGAATCGGACGTCGGCCCCGAATTTTGCGGATTATATGTCATAGGGGCGAGATCTTTCTTTATCGCTTACCCTCGAAGAAAAGGCCTTCCCCATCGCCTTTCTGATGCTTTCCTTTAACCCAGGGTCTTCGAGTTCCGAGACGGTCTCTTCAATAAAGGAGAGCGTATCACTGTCTAGGGACTTCTCTCTTTTCGCCTTCCGAGGCCGGGACCTGATATTCTTCTCGATCCGTATCGTGCCAAGCCTGAAACGGATATCCCTTACATCAAAGGGACCGAGTTTTTTCAGGATATCAGGTTTGTAAAAACTGATCTGCTGGAGCCACACCGGCGAGTCCACGGTTATGAGAAGTTCGCCTTCCTTGAGGGACGACGGAGACATGTGGAGGGAGAGAGGCTCTCCAAAGAGCGTCGGCCAGGCTCTCTTCAACTCTTCAAGCTTGAGCGCTCCTTCTATCCCGAGACTCTTGACAAAAGGGGAGAGGACGGCGCCGACTCTCTTCACACCGCTTTCTTGACAAGTCCTGACCTGAGACACCTCGTGCACACATACTCACGTCTTGTGCCGTGATTGGTCTCGATGCGGGTCCTCTGGAGATTGGGAGATATCTCCCGCTTTGTCCTGTTGTTTGCATGACTCACATTGTTCCCCACGATTTTCCCTTTGCCGCAGGCAAAACACTTTGCCATTTGAGTAACCTCCTCTTCCTCTTTATCCTTCGTCCGATTCTCTCACTCGGACCGACCGTCATGGCTAGCCGCCGGATGGTGCTCGCTGATCTGTCGTCGATGACGCAAATTGCATTAAAGAACGCGTTTATGATAACATTTTAGTTCAGAGGTTACAAGTAGAACGTTCCTCGTTCTATTTTCCGGCGGTTTTGGAATGGAGGTCTTCTATAGATGTCAAAGGTAAGAATCTACGAGCTCGCTAAGAAGTTAGGCGTCAATAACAAGGACGTTATCACCGCTCTCTCTCAACTCGGTATTACGGGGAAGACCCATTCTTCCAGTATAGATGATGAGACAGCCGGGAAAGTTACGCGTATCTGCAAGGGGACAGAGGAGCCTGCCGCAGCGCCTCTCGAGGCTGAGGCCAAGGCTGTCCCGTCTGAAGGAGTGAGGAAAGAAGTCTCGCCGGAGGAACCTTCTGAAGAACCCGCTGAAGAACCTTCGCCGGCCCCTGAGACAGAGCAGGTGCCTTTTCCTGAAAAGGAGGCCGGGGGGAAAGAGTCCGCGGCGGTCGTTGAAGAGACGGAGATTGAGGTCCCTGACAGGTTTAAGAAAGAGATAGAGACCGAGAAGGTGGAGAAGTTCAAGGCGAAACCTGCTATGCAGCGGGCATTTCAGACGGTCAGAAAGATAGAGCCTAAGAAGTGGCATGAAGTAAAGGGATTCAGGAAGACGGGAAAGGAGAGGGGACCGGTCAAGGTACAGGAAAAATTTCAGCCTCAGATTACGGCCCCCCGGAAGAAGCAGTTAAAGATCCAGGAAGGAACTACGGTAAAAGAGTTCGCCGAGCTCATCAGCGTGAAACTCGCTGAAGTCATCAAGAAGTTTATGGAATTAGGATACATGCCCACGATAAACCAGCCCGTAGACATCGATGCCGCGCTCCTCGTGGCCGAGGGTTTCGGCGTCAAACTCGAAGTGGCGAGTATGGCAGAAGAGGTCCCCCTTGAAGAAGAGGTCGAGGACGAGGCTTTACTCAGGCCCCGGCCGCCTGTCGTGACAATCATGGGACATGTCGACCATGGTAAGACCTCGTTGCTCGATGCGATCCGGCAGACGAAGGTGACCGAGACAGAGGCGGGAGGGATCACACAGCATATCGGCGCTTATAAGGTGACGCTGAAAGGGAAGGAGATCGTTTTCCTCGATACGCCGGGCCATGAAGCTTTCACGGCGTTGAGGGCAAGGGGGGCCAAGGTTACCGATGTCGTTGTCCTTGTTGTCGCTGCCGATGACGGCGTCAAGCCTCAGACCGTCGAGGCCATCGATCATGCGAAGGCCGCAAATGTGCCGATCGTCGTCGCGATCAACAAGATCGACAAGCCCGAGGCGAACCTTGAGCGCGTCAGGAATGAACTCGCTGAGCACGGCATCGTCTCCGAGGCCTGGGGGGGACAGAACATCTTTGTCGAGGTCTCTGCAAAGAAACGCATAGGGATCGAACATCTCCTCGAGATGATACTCCTCCAGGCAGAGATCATGGAGCTTAAGGCGAACCCTGAACGGATGGCCAAGGGTACCATCATCGAGGCACGCCTCGACAGAGGAAGGGGTCCCGTTGCGACAGTCCTGGTGCAGACAGGCACACTGCAGGTGGGCGAGGCCTTTCTGGCGGGGACGAACGTTGGGAAGGTTAGGGCTCTTATTGACGATACAGGAAAACGTATCCACGAGGCGCATCCGTCAACCCCTGTCGAAGTGATCGGGTTCTCTGATGTTCCGACTGCTGGGGACACGTTCTTTGCCGTGGAAGATGAGAAGAAGGCAAGACAGATAGCGATGGTGAGACACCAGAAACAGAGGCTCGCTGAGATAGCGAAGCAAAAGAAACTGACCCTCGATGATCTCTATTCAAAGATCAAGGAAGGGGAGATCAAGGACCTCAACATCATCATCAAGGGTGACGTGCAGGGTTCTATTGAGGCGCTGAAGGACGCCTTCGAGCACATTGTCCATGCCGAGGTCAAGGTGAGGGTCATTCACGCGTCCGTTGGCGCAATCAATGAATCGGATGTTATGCTCGCCGCCGCATCAAACGCCATCATCATGGGCTTTAATGTGAGACCTGAACCGAAGGCCTATCAGCTCGCCGAAAGGGAGGGCGTCGACATGCGCCACTATAACATCATCTATGTGGCGATTGAGGATGTGAAAAAGGCCCTTGAAGGGCTCCTGGAGCCGACGCTCAAAGAGAAGATACTCGGTAGGGCCGAAGTCAGGGAGACCTTTCAGGTCTCGAGGCTCGGAACAATCGCAGGGTGCTATGTCCTTGACGGAACCATAAGCCGTGCCAGTGACGGCATAAGGATCATTCGTGACAATATCGTCATCTATGGGGGAAAGATTTCATCCCTCAAGAGATTCAAAGAGGACGTACGGGATGTTCAGACGGGATACGAATGCGGGATCATGATCGAAAACTATAACGACCTCAAGGTAGGCGACATCCTTGAAAATTACGTCATCGAAAAGATAGCGGGAAAACTCTAACTTCAGAGATAGGGCAACGATGCATTATCCTTCCCCCATTCCTTGCTCTTGAGGACTGGGGAAAGGGGCATCTTTATACATAAATACATAAGTAGCTACGAACTGCTGAAATGCAACCCTATAAGCGCTCGCAGAGAGTCGGCGACCTCCTCAGGGAGGAGATAGCCGAGATCATCATGAAGAAGGTGAAGGACCCGCGCCTCGGTTTTGTGACGGTGACCGGCGTGGACATTACCGATGACCTGAAGATTGCAAAGGTCTTTGTGAGCATCCTCAAGGAAGAAGAGCGGGAGACTGCCCTGTCTATCCTGAACTCTGCCAGGAGTTTTGTCCGTTCCGAGCTTGCAAAGAGGGTAAGAATGAAGTCCATACCGTCCCTCGAGTTCAGGATCGACGAGTCGGTCGAATACGGAGGAAGGATAGACAAGCTCTTGAAGGAGATCAGGGAAAAGCTTTGAGAGTCCCCGAAGAACTTATAGCCCTCATCAGGAAGAACAGAGACTTTATCCTTGCAACCCATACAAGTCCTGATGGTGATGCACTCGGTTCGAGTCTTGCGCTTTCTTCCGCCCTTGAGTCATTGGGCAAGATTACCGCGGTCTTTAACCGTGACGGGGTCCCTGAAATCTATCGTTTCCTTCCCGGTCGTGAGAGGGTTGCCAGTTTGCTGCCCCGCGACAAGGGTCTTCTTGTCCTCCTTGATTGTAATGAACCCGAAAGGGCCGGGCTTGGCGACGCGTCGTTTCCTTATTCCATAGTGATAGACCATCATGAGACGGTGAGGGACTTCGGGGATATCAGATGGATCGAACCCCATGCTGCCTCCACAGGGATGATGGTCTATTACCTGCTGAAGGAGTTAGGGGTACGGATAACGGGAGATGTGGCAACCAATCTTTACGCTGCGATTGCCGTTGACACGGGGACGATGAGATACGGCAATACGACGTCTGAGGTCCTGAGGGTCTGCGCTGAGCTGGTCGACTCCGGCGCCGACCCTGGTTCGATTTCCTCCGCGCTTTATGAGGCATGGTCCTACGGAAGATTCAGGCTTCTCCTCAGTGTCCTCAACACTCTTGAGGTCGTGGGCGATATCGCCATGACGTACGTAACAAAGGAGATGTTCTCCCAGACGGGTACTTCCCCCGAGGACACTGAGCATTTCTCGAGTTTCCCCAGGATGATGAAGGATATACGGGTATCGGCATTCTTCAGGCAGACTGATGATGGATGGAAGGTGAGTCTCCGGTCAAGGGGAGATGCCGATGTTGCGAGGATAGCGGAACAGTTCAGAGGAGGCGGACACAAGAACGCGGCAGGCTACAGGACAAAAGGTGACCTTAAGACCGCACATGAAATACTGATTGGCAAGCTCAGGGATGAGACCTTTGCAACAAAGGCCCTATGACGGCGCGAATACCTACTCACTGACCCTCGGCGCGGAATTCACTATCTCACAAAATCCCAAGAGCCCTGTCATTTTTAAGAACAGAGGACTGTCAAAAATACTGATACGTTTGAGGACAGAAAAGGGGAGAGTCCTGTTTATTGTTTAAGAACAGCCATTTGGGGGAAATGAGGCACTGGCACGAAAACTGCTTTCGGTGAATTTTGCATGGACGCAGTCATTAACATAGACAAACCCGGAGACCTTTCTTCACAACAAGCCGTCACCACCGTAAAGAAGATCGTCGGAACGAGGAAGGCTGGCCACGCCGGGACCCTCGATCCCCTCGCCACTGGCGTTTTGCTGGTATGTACCGGCGAAGCCACAAAAGTCACACGATTCCTCGCAGACCTCGATAAAGAGTACATCGCTCTTATGAAACTCGGTGAAAAGACGGATACCCTGGACTCAGAGGGGGTTATAGTCAAAAGAACCGACAACATTCGCCTCGAAAGGGAAGATCTGGAAAAGACCATTGAGAGGTTTGTGGGGAGAGTTGCTCAGATCCCGCCGATGTACTCGGCAATCAAGGTTGGAGGCAAACGCCTTTACACTTTTGCGCGAAAAGGCATGGAGTTGGAGAGGCCTGAGCGGACGGTCGAGATCAGCAGGATAGAGATAACGAGGTTCGACCTGCCCTGGCTCGAGATAAGGGTTTTGTGCTCCAAGGGAACATATATCAGAACGTTGTGCGATGATCTTGGAGATGCGCTCGGAGTAGGTGCTCATGTCACGGCTTTGAGAAGAACGAGGATAGGCAACTTTCGCGTTGAGGATTCCGCGACCCCTGGCGAGTTGAGGGATTTGATGCATGGCTTGAAGTTGCCTGCACATGAAATGGAAGACCTGAAGACCGGCATGAAGGCGAGGGTGTTGGTGTCGATAGCAAGTATCGACGCTGCCCTGGCTCATCTCGGCGAAATCATATTGACCGATGAGCAGTTTGCCAAGGCCAGGAACGGGGCGCCGTTCATCTCTCCTATCCCCGAAAATGGCAGAGAGAGGTTCTTAAGGATGAGAGATCCCTCTGGCAACCTTTTTGCCATAGGGAAAACAGTTGGTCACTTGATAAAGATAGAAAGGATTCTGCATGTTAGCGGTTGAAATTAAAGCATTATTTGAAGGTTTAAAGTAAACCTCATGATTTTTAATAAAAAATACTTGACAAGAAAGTTTTTTTCTGTTATTTATTAGCTATGTTATTTGGGAAGAAAGGCATAGTCGGTCTCGATATCGGGTCAAGCTACATTAAAGCTGTTCAGCTTAGGGAAAGCCGCTCAGGCTATGAACTGGAATTCTTTGACATGTTTCCGATCTCGCCGGAACTCATCGTCGAAGGGTCCATTATCGATGCCATCAGACTGACGGAATCGCTGAAGGAACTCGTGCGAAAAGCGAAGATACAGAGCAAGAACGTCGTCATCGCCATATCCGGCCATTCTTCGGTCATTATCAAGCGTATATCCTTGCCCGAGATGACGGAAGAGGAACTGAGCGAATCGATCAAGTTCGAGGCAGAGCAGTACATTCCCTTTGATATCGAAGATGTGAACCTTGATTTCCAGATACTCGGGCCAAGAGAGGAAGCCGGGCAGATGGACGTCATCCTGGTCGCAGTCAAGAAAGATGTTGTCAACGACTATGTCTCGGCCGTGAGAGATGCCGGTCTCAATCCCGTTATCGTGGATGTCGACTCCTTTGCCCTCGAAAACATGTATGGAATAAATTATGAAATAGAACCCGGAACGAACGTCGCCCTTGTCAATATCGGAGCAAGCACCATGAACATGAATATTCTCAGGGGCGGGGTCTCGGTCTTCACAAGGGACAGTTCTTTGGGAGGCAACATCCTTACTGAAGCGCTCCAGAAGGAGTTCAATCTGACATACGAAGAGGCGGAACGTTTGAAGCGTGGGGAACCCTTTGAGAAGGTGAAAGGGGAAGAGGCCTATACGATGATGGTGAGCGCATCGGGTGATATCGTTACAGAAGTGGCGCGCTCCCTGGACTACTTCAGAAGCTCAACACACCAGCCGGAGATCCGGGAGGTGATACTGAGCGGAGGGTGCGCGCTCATACGCGATTTTCCAAGACTCCTTTCCGAGAGGATAGGCATGGACGTTGTCATTGCGGAACCTTTCAGGAACATACAGATCCCGAAGAAATTCGACCGATCCTATCTTGAGGAGATTGCTCCGATTGCTGCCGTTGCCATCGGTCTTGCCATCAGGAGGCCCGAGGACAGATGATACGGATAAACCTCCTGCCCGTTAAGAGAAAGAAGAAGGCGAAGCCCCTCCCTACCTTTGTTATAGGGGTCACCTTCATCGGACTCTTCCTGGCCGCCGTGCTCCTCTATCTGTACTTCTATTTCGATTCCAACATGAAATCGGCGGAGGCACAGTTCGAGACGAACAAGGGGAAGATCGCCGAGTTGAAGAAAAGGATCAAAGAAGTTGATGACTATGAAAACCTGAACAAGACCTTTGATGAGAGGAATAAGATCATTGAGCATCTCAGAAAGAATCAGAACATCCCTGCAAGGATGCTCGACGACATAAGTAAGGCCCTTCCGAACGGTGTCTGGCTGAATTCCATGGCGGTCCAGGGTGACGCGGTAACGCTCGAAGGATATGCCTTCTCAAACTCCGATGTCGTCGCGTACGTCGAGAATCTGAAAAACACCAAGAAGTTTACCGATATCTTCCTCCAGGAGACAAAGCAAACAGAAATAGAGAAGATTGCCGTATATTCTTATAAACTCACGCTGAAGGTAGTTGCTTAGATGGATCTGAAGAACATTGATCTGAAGACGATGCCTGCCGGGGTAAAGGTCGGCCTCATAGCGGCGCTTTTCGTCATTATCGCCGTCCTGGTCGCCGTCTTCCTCATACTGCCGAAATACAAGGAGATCCAGCGGCTCAGGGGCGAGATCACACAACAGGAGAACGAGATCGCAAAGGATCAGGCAAAGTCAGCAAAACTCTCGACGCTCAAGCTGGAGAACGAGAAGCTGAAAAGGAGGCTGGAAGAACTGAAGCTCCAGCTTCCCGAGGAGCGCGAGGTCTCGGGCCTCCTGAAGCAGGTGTCGGACCTCGGAATAAAGTCGGGCCTCAAGATCGTCTCGTGGAAGCCCGAGCAGAAAAGGGATCACCTGAGCGGGATCATTTACGAGATCCCCGTCTCCGTTGAGCTCTCAGGGACCTATCACAATCTCGGCATCTTCTTCAGCAGCCTGACGAAACTGAGCAGGATCGTGAATATCGCTGATATCAAGATAAGCGATCCCAAGTCCCAGGTCAACGAGGCAACAGATAAGATAACGTTTAAGGCAACGACCTTCTCGGCGATTCCCGAAAGCGAAATCTCTGCAAAGGCGCCGGAGAGCAAGAAGAAATGACGGGGGCTCGGAGATGACGAAAATTCTTGCAACGATCATGGTCATCGTGGCTTTCCTTGTTGCCTGCAGGAAGGAGGCTCAGAAGCCTGCGCAGGAGGTGAAGCCACAGGTCCAGGCCCAGAAGGCAGCAGCGGCCAAAGAGGCGACGCCTGAGGCGAAACCCGAGGAAGGGAAGGTAGAGACCGAGACCTATGTCTATGATCCCAAGGGAAGGAGAGACCCCTTCCTGTCGATTATAGAATCGGCGAAGAAGGAGAGAGACACAGAGAAGAGGAAAAAAGGCCTGAGACCTTCAGAGGCCTTTGACGTGAGCGAAATAAAGATCATCGCCATCGCCTCCGACAGGAAGAATAGTTATGCCATGGTACTGTTCCCCGATAATAAGTATTACACAGTCAAAGAGGGGATGACCCTTGGGGCCTATGGCGGCAAGGTGGTCAAAATCACCCCGGAAAGCATCGTGGTGAGAGAGCTTATAAAGAACTATAAAGGCGAGACCCTGCCGAAGGACACAATCTTGAAGCTCCGGAAAGAGGAGGGAGAATGAAAGAACAGAGAATGATTTCTATGATTTTGTTCATGACCATACTGGCTTTTATCGGGGGTTGTGCCACAAGCGGCAAGGTCAGGCAGGAGCCGATGCAAGAGGAGGCCGTCATAACCGATATCATCATATCCGACAATAAACTCGAGATCAAAGCGAATGGTCCTTTTGCATATACCGTCTATAAGCCGTCGGACCCTTTTCGAGTTGTCCTTGAGATGCCCGGCGTTAGTACCGGGGCATACAAAGACAAGATCGTGTCGAGAAGTGCAGGCATTACTGAAGTCATACCTACTCAGGCAGATTCTCAGAAGCCCACAGCGAAGATCGAAGTCCTCCTCCAAAGCCCCTCTCATGTCGAACCCTCGTACCATGACAATGTGCTGACGGTGACGGTCAAGGAACCTGGAGAAGCAAAACCGATGACGACCGGGGAACTCCCTGTACCAGCGGTGATGTCAATGGAGAAAACGGCTGCTGAGGTGAAGGAAGAGGATAAGGAGACGAAAGGGGAGAGCATCTCAGTCACAACGGCGGGTGAAACGGCCCCGATGGTGGAAGAGACCGCTCTTCTGTCGAAGGCCTCGGAAATAAGGGAGATACGCTTGGAGCAGACAGATGGTACCGTGAACTGTATTATCAGGGGTGACGGGTCGATGACCCCTACGGTATTTACTCTCAGGAGCCGGATTGTTGTTGATATCCCGAATGTGAACCTAAGGGCGAAGCTTCCCTCTGCCGTCATCGCACCCGTCAAGGGGATACGAGCGGGTAAGCACGGGGAAAAGACGAGGCTTGTTATAGACCTCAGAGAGATGAAGAACTTCGATGTTTCGTCGGTAAAAGACACCGTAATCATTGCAATTCAGGGGGCCGAAGCCGGCATCGTTGCCGCTAAAAGAGAGGCCCCTTCCCATGGGCCCCAGCGGACTGGAGTTGAAGAGAAGAAGGAAGACGAACAAAGGGTCCCTTCTGCCGCTACTGTTGGAGAGGTTGCAGAGATAAAGGAGGCAGAGGTCATCGTCGAAGGAAAATACAGCGGCAAAAAAATATCCCTCGACTTTCAGGATGCCGATATCGTGCCGATATTCAGGCTCCTTTCCGACATCAGCGGATACAACATTGTTGTCAGCCCTGAGGTGAAGGGTAAACTCACGATGAAACTGATCAATGTGCCTTGGGACCAGGCCCTGGACCTTATCCTCAAGACATTCTCCCTGGGCAAGTCTGTCGAAGGGAATATCATCAGGATAGCACCGCTTTCTGTTCTGGCGAAGGAGAGCGAAGACAAGGCGAGGGCAAAAGAGGCTGAAGTCAAGGCAGAGCCCCTCGAGACGAAGATCTTTCTGATAAGCTTCGCTGATCTCACCGTGGTCGAGAAGAACCTTAAGGATTCAAAGGTGCTTTCGGCGAGGGGGAGCATCAGCACTGACAAGCGAACGAGTTCCATTGTCGTCAAGGACGTTCCTTCGGTCATGCGTCAGATTGAAAATATCCTCTTGACCCTTGACCAGGCCACACCGCAGGTGATGATTGAGGCAAGGATCGTCGAGGTGAGCATCAATGATTTACGTGATTTGGGTATACAATGGGGATTAACGCTGAATGCGTCCAACACCCTATCATCCCTCACGGGGTTGTCAAGCCTGAACAAAGGATCATTCACCGGAAATCCCTTGGTCGTTGACCTGCCTGCGGGCAGTGTTTCTGCCGGATCAGGCTCGGGTTTTACCTTCGGGCTCCTCAACCCTTCAAAGACCCTGGGGCTTGACCTGCAGCTCTCGGCCCTCGAAAGCACCGGCAGGACAAAGATCATTTCGAATCCTAAGGTAGTTACGATCGATAATGAAAAGGCCACCATTATGCAGGGTACGAGCGAACCTTACCCACAGTTGACTCCTGAGGGCACCATAAGCACCGCCTTTAAGGATGTGGTGCTCAGTACCGAGGTGACTCCCCATATAACGCCTGGCGGCTCCGTGAGCATGTCTGTCCTTGTGAAGAAGGAAGATATTCTCGGTACCGTCAAAATCGCAGGTTCCGACGTGCCGAGGACTTCCAAGATCGAGGGGAATACGAAGGTCCTCGTACAGAACGGAGAGACCCTCGTTATCGGAGGGGTCTACAAGAAGACGACGAAGGAGTCAAGCTCAGGGGTTCCTGGGTTGATGAAGCTCCCCATCATCGGGAGTCTTTTCAGGACTGACCTTACTTCAGAAGATACCGCCGAACTTCTGATATTCATTACTCCCAGGATCGTAGGGAAGCTATAAGAGGTACGATGATATGATATACGAAAAATATTTGGAGGTACGATGAAAAAATACTTCTTTCTCCTCATAACTCTGTGTATAGCGTTTGCCTTTTTCTTGATGAACGGCTGCGGAAGTGGTTCGGGTTCTCCGGGTTCTTCGGGGAGCGAGGACACCGGTGTTACCCTTGACGCAACTATAACGCCAACATACAACGGCGCAAATACAAACTCTGTTGATGCATTCCAGGACATCTGCGACCCGGGGCCACCAGTTGTCGTCGAGTTTTTTGCAGACCACAGTGCAACAGTGGCGATAAATGCAACGCTCATAAATCCGAATCCTCCGATCCCAGCCGGGGTTCTCACGATACAGAAATATACCATTGACTACCGGGCGTCAAAGGATTCTATCGGTGCGCCGCCGATACAGTCGGATACAAGGTTCGTAACTGTTACGATCAATCCGCCCTTTGGTGGTTTAGCCCCAATAACGACAACATTCACTGCAGAATTCCTCGATCTGACGAGGAAAGATCAGTACGCGAAAGATGTGAATGTGACAAGCGGCATATATACTTCGAGGATCTTAAACAACTATACCGCCACTTACACGTTCCAGGGCGAGAACTCTTTTGGACAAAGTTTTACCATTCAAGCGCAGGCTGATTTTCAGATAGGTAATTTCAATAATTGTAAATAATGGTAAACGTCGGAGGATTAGGATGAAAAAACGTATACTTTTGCTGACACTGCTCGCTATATCCCTGGCCCTTTTCGGCTGCGGAGGGAATGAGGCCGGCGGTCTTGCCACGCCGCCAGGGAATAATCCGGGGGTGCCGAGTGTCGTCAAACTCCTCCCTCTCCATTTCGTCGCTCAGACAAACTCAACCATAACTCTTCAGACGATGGTCCTTGATGGCGATGGAAGGGCCGTGCCGAATATACCAGTCACATATACGAACCTTTCCATCGTCGGTGTTTTGAGCTCGACCCGCGCAACAACCGACAGTTTCGGTGTCGCTACGGTTACTCTCTATTCCACGACTGGGGGCTTTGCGACTGTCCAGGCTGAGGTGAACACAGGTTCGGGCAACGTGAGAGACCAAAAGACAGTCGTCTTCTCATCCTTCAGCGTGGCTCAACTGACGCCGACTCTGACCCTCGACGTTGACGATGGAGACGGCGTCTTCAATGAGACAGGTGATTTCATCCTGTTCAAGACGACAAACGACAATACGCGCGAGATAAGAGCAACGGTCTCGAACGGCGCGTTTCTTATTTCGGGGACGTCAGTGACCTTTGCATCAGACAGGCCGTATAAGGTCGGGACAGACCCTGCTGCAAAGTGCAGTGATGAAAGCGCGGTATGCGATGTCATCTTCCCGAACGGAAACGTCAAGACGACTGACGGCAATGGGCAGGCTGAGACAACGGTCCAGGTGGTTCCGACGAGTCTTACCTCCATTCAAACAACCCTGAACATCACCGCACAGTCGGATACCGGAGCATTCAACATGGTCAGCCTCTTCTTACAGCCTGTGACGGTCAATACCATTACTGTTTCCGGGCCAACAACCGTGGATTCCGCTGGTACAGGTGATTATATCGCCAACGCAACGACAACGGCGGGTACACCGGTGCCTGACGGGACTACCATAAACTTTACAACGACGGCCGGCAGCATCGATCCCTTTGCCCAGACACCGAACAACAAGATTTCAGGTACAGCCAAGGCAACGTTCACGGCGCCGACAGTCACGTTTGATACTGCTGCAACGATAACGGCTTCTGTCGGGGGGAAATCGGCTTCAACATCGGTGACAATAAAGGCGCCGGTTGTAGCCCCGCCCGCACTGACTGTTACGCCGGCAGCGCAAAGCGCAGTTTGTGGAGGTGGACCTGTCACGTTCATTGTGACGGGTGGCACAGGGGCCGGCTACAAGGCAACCTCGCTTAATCCATCTATCGTAACAGTATCCGCTGTCACCTCAGGTCAGTTTACAGCTACAGTACCTGATGCTGGTGGTTGTACGGCGGCTGGACTCGCCAGTGGGAACAGTTTAGATGTAAGTATCGCGGTAGAGGATAACGCTTCACCCTCGCCTGATATTACTACGGCGAAAGTGACGGTTTCCAATCCTTAAAGACGAATGTCTGAAAATGTCTGAAAAGGGGCGGGCGAAAAACCCGCCCTTTTTTGTAAGGAGTTCATCGGAGAACCACGCAAATCGTCATTCCCGCTTGTCGGGAATCTTTTTGAAGAAAGACTCCGGGCAAGCCGGAGTGACAGAAACGAATGCTAATGTGGCCTTAGTCATGAACTTCTGGGAATGTCTCACCTTTAAACTTGTTGCTCTCTTGCATAATGAAAAACAGGTTCTCTCCGTGCTAAAATAGGCACGCTCTTCAGGAATTGTGCATAAAGGGAGATTTCTTCATGATGATGCAGAGCATGACCGGCTTCGGTTCATCGGAGAGAGGGCCATTCAAGGTCGAGATCCGTTCCGTGAACCACCGGTTTATCGATATCTCCATGAAGATCCCCCAGAATCTGGGCCGTCACGAGATACCTCTGAGGAACCTCGTAAAGGAGAGGTTCTCGAGGGGACGGTTTGATGTGCTCCTAGCCGTGGAGCGCGCTGGGAACGTCAGGGTGAAGGTCAACCAGGACCTTGCCAGGGAGATTTATGACGCCCTTTTTTCCCTTAAGAGAGACCTCTCCCTTTCCGGCACGATTGATATTGATACGGTCGCAGAATTCCGGGACCTCATATTGTCTGAGGAGATCGATTTTGATGCAGAACCCCTCTATGAGGCCTTTCAGGAGGCCTTGGGAAGACTTGAAGAGATGAGGTTCAGGGAAGGAGAGGCGATCGGCCGTGACATGATCTCACGCCTCGATCTGATCAGCAAGATGAACGAAGAGGTTGCGCTCCTCTGCCCCGATGCCGTAGAGGATTCCAGGAAGAGGTTTGCGGAACGTCTCCATGGGCTTTTTGGAGCGGTGACGTACGATGAGAACCGGGTCCTGCAGGAAGCGGCGATTATGGCCGAGAAGACCGACATCAGTGAGGAGATCACACGGTTCAATTCCCATCTGTCACAGCTGAAGACGGTCCTCTCGGGCGGCGATTCAGTCGGAAGAAAGATAGAGTTCCTCCTTCAGGAGTTGAACAGGGAGGCGAATACCATAGCCTCCAAGGCAGGCGACTACCGCATCTCAAAGATATCGGTGGAGATGAAGGCGGAACTCGAAAAGATGAGGGAACAGGCGCAAAATATACAGTAGGAAATGCAATAAACGAAAGGACCCTGCCATGAAAAGAGACTTAAGCCCCGTACTCGTGAATATCGGCTTCGGCAACGTTGTATCTTCATCAAGGGTAATCGCGATCGTGACCCCCGGCTCGTCCCCAATGAAACGCTTACGGGATGAAGCGAAGAAGAGGGGCAAGCTAATCGACGCGACAGAAGGGAGACGGACGCGCTCGATCATCGTCACCGACAGCGACCACATAATCCTCAGCGCCCTCCAGACAGAGACCATAACCCAGCGCTTTGGTGAGGACAGGGAAGTGGAAGGTATCTCCAGGGAACAGAAGATCCACGAGCACGATGAGACCGGAGAGCATGAGGAAGAGGAAAGGTAGTCTTTTTATTGTTTCTGCCCCGTCAGGGGCCGGCAAGACCACCTTGTGCCGTGAGCTTACCGCAGTGCTGCCGGATATCAGACATTCCGTCTCCTATACGACAAGACCGCCGCGAAAGGGAGAGGCGGACAACAGGGACTATACCTTTGTGAAGGAAGAGGAATTCAGGAGGATGATCAGAGAAGGGGCCTTTGTGGAGTGGGCGGTGGTCCATGGCAACCTCTACGGCACATCCCGGCAACGCCTCGAAGAGATGAGGAAAGAGGGCATAGATGTGATTCTCGATATCGACACTCAGGGCGCCCGCCAGCTTCGCCTGAACTATCGGGACGGCCTCTATATCTTTGTGCTGCCTCCTTCTCTCGATGTCCTGAAGAAGAGGCTCGACGACCGTATGAGCAACGCCCCTGATGACATAAAGCTCAGGATGAAGAGAGCCGTTGAGGAGATTCGGGAGTATAAAAATTACGATTATGTTATAGTAAATGATATTTTGGCTGAGGCCCTGTCGGAGCTGAAGGCGATTGTTCTGGCCGAGAGGGTGAAAAGAGAGAATATAGACCCGGAATGGGTAGAGACCTTTGCGGTTTAGGAGGAAGGAATGAATAAAGGGACGAACATCATCTCATTGCCCGTTGAAGTCGACAAGAAGGCAATAGACGGCAAATACCGGCTTGCTTCGATCGCCGCCCAGAGGGCACGAGAGCTTGCGCTCGGGGCGAAACCGAAGATCGGCACAAAGTCAAAGAAAGTGACGACCGTAGCGATTGAAGAGGCCCTGAGCGGTTCGCTGGAGTTTGTCACCGGCGAAGAGGCGAGGAAGGCAAGGCAAGAGGCAAAGAAATTCGATTACAAGAGACTCCTCGAAGAGAAGCGGAGAGAAGGTGCTCCCGAGGACCTCTCGGAGCTGGAGAAGGACCTGAAGGTCTATCTTCACGAAAGGGGAGCCGGGGAGAGGAAGGCATTGGAAGACCTCTTCACTGGAAAAGGAGAGGAGTCGGAATCCCCCGAAGGTCAGGAGGATCTTGGGGAAGAGAGTGGTGCCGACGAATAAGAAGATCCTTTTGGGGGTCACCGGAAGTATTGCCGTTTATAAGTCTGTCGAATTAGCCAGAAGACTCGTCGAAGAAGGGGCATCTGTTCATGTGATCATGACTGATGCCTCTCGGCATTTTGTCGCCCCCCTCACTTTCGAAGTCGTGTCCCGGGAGAAAGTCAGCTCAGACCTGTATGCCGATCCCCTGTCTCACATCACACTCACTGCCGATGCTGATCTCATGGTGGTAGCGCCTGCAACGGCAAATGCCATAGGGAAATTCGCCCATGGCATCGCTGATGATCTCCTGAGCACCTGTATGCTCTCCTTCAAGGGCACCGTGATCATTGCGCCTGCAATGAACTGGAGGATGTATGAAAACCCCGTTGTTCAGAACAACCTCAGGTCTCTTGCATCCCATGGCGTCATACAGGTCGGCCCCGACAAGGGGAGCCTTGCCTGTGGCGATGATGCGGTGGGAAGGATGTCGGATATTCAGGAGATCGTCGAGGCGCTGAAGTCCGCCCTGACCAGGAAAGATCTCCTAGGCCGGAGAATACTCGTCACGGCAGGTCCGACGCGGGAGTACCTGGACCCGGTAAGGTTTCTGTCGAACCGGTCCTCGGGCAAGATGGGTTTTGCGGTGGCGAGGGCAGCACTGAGGAGAGGAGCAAAGGTGACGGTGGTCAAGGGTCCCACGGAGTTGAAGCCTCCCCCACAGGCTGAGGTCATTTCTGTCGAGACCGCTTTGGAGATGAGAGAGGCCGTTCTCAGGAATCTCGAATGCGATGCCCTCATCATGACTGCTGCTGTGGCAGATTTTGCTCCTGCTGTGAAGAGAGAAAAGAAGATCGAAAAGAGCGACGTCCTCAGCCTCGACCTGATGAAGAACCCTGATATCCTTTCGGAGGTCGGCAGGAGGAACAAGAGGCCCCTCCTCGTCGGTTTTTCTGCAGAGGCAGGTCCGGACCTGGAGCGCGCACGAAGGAAACGAGCCGAGAAGGGCGTGGATCTTATGGTATTCAATGACATCTCCTCTCCCGGCGCAGGATTTGACACGGACACAAACGAAATCACGATCATAGAGAAGGACGGAACGACGGCCTTTCCCCTCATGCCAAAGGACGAAGTTGCCGGGAAGATCCTCGATAGAGTCGCGCATTTACTCCTTGACTTTTCGTGAAGTTTCGATAACAATTATACGAGCATGGCCTTAGAAGAGATAGAGAAACTGCGGCTCAGGGTAGAAAAGGACCAAAGCTCACGGCTCTTTCTCCCGCTTGCTGAAGAATACCGGAAGGCGGGTATGCCTGATGAGGCGATCGCTGTTCTTTCGAAAGGCCTCGAACGCCATCCCGGGTATACTAGTGCGAGGGTTGCCATCGGCAGGCTCTACCTTGAGAAGAATATGTTTGAGGAGGCGAAGGCCGAATTCGAAAAGGTCATAAGCGTTGCTCCTGATAACCTCTTTGCACACAGGAAACTCGCCGACATATACCGGGACCTTGGCGACAAGGAAAAGGCTGCAGCCCAGTATAGGACACTTCTCTCATTGAATCCCCTTGACGATGACGCAAGGTCATGCCTCGATGCTGTTGAGGCCGGAGTCGCAGAAGAACATGCAGTTTCGCTCTCTCCCGAGGCCGCGACGATCGAGGAGACAGCCCTTGAAGAGGAAGTTACGGCAGGGAGCGGGGAAGACGAATTCCAAGAGGTTTTTGCGGGCGAGGAGGTCCCCGATATCGAAGTGACGGAACTGGAGGAGCCACAAGTTCTCGAAGAGGACTTTGAAGAATTCAGCAAGTCTCTTTCCCGGGAATTCGAGATCGAAGAAGCTCGGGTCAAAGGCGCCGAAGTCTTTTCAGAGGAGGCAATCCTTTCTCCGGCCCATCAGGCCTTTGAGGATATCGCTGAAGTTCGGGAACCTGAAAAGCAAAGCGAGGACGCTGTCTTTGCGATCGGCATGTCAACTGCCGATTCCCTTGTCTCATCGAAGAATTATTCCAAGGCCTTGGAGGCATACCGGGGAATGCTGGCTCGCTATCCCGGCAATACGCAACTTCTCCAGCGGGTTGCTGAACTGAAGGCATTCTTGAAGCTGATCGGCAGGGGAGAAGAGGTCGTCATTTCGAAGTTAGAGGCGCTTCGTGAAGGAATCCATGGAAGGTTCAGCGGAAGCCACTGAGCAGGGGCCTGCGGGGATGGCCTTCTGTTGAAGAAGAACTATGAGCTTTGCGAATATCCTTAAGGAAGTGGTGGACAAGGTTGACGGAGCCGTGTCTGCAGTGATAATCGGTTCTGACGGAATCCCTGTTCAGGAGTATGCCACAGAGAAACTCCTTAACCTCGAGGACCTCGGCGCAGAGTCTTCGGCAATGATCAGGGACGTCAATCTGGCCGCTCAAAACCTTGGCCTTGGCAGGGCAGAGGAGTTTTCGATCATATCCGACCGATGCGGTATTATCATGCGACAGATCAATGCCGACTACTATCTCGCCCTCGTCATTCGTCCTGACGGAAACTATGGAAAGGGCAGATTTGTCCTCAGGACGACGGTCCCGAGGATTGAGGGGGAATTCTAAGAACGCCCACGGGTGAATGGTGATGAGGGAAGAGAGACTTCTCATAGGACCTGTCGCGCCTTGTCTCTTGCGGCCTGCGGTTTCGGTATGAAGGTTCTCGTCATTCATGGTCCGAACCTCAATCTCCTCGGAAAAAGAGAGCCTGAGGTTTATGGGACCCTCACCCTTTCCGACATCGATACCAGGATACGTTCGAAGGCATCTGAACTGGGGATCGATCTCTTCCTGCTCCAGTCCAACAGCGAGGCTGAAATCGTCGGAGCGATACAGAATGACATTTACGACGTCCTCATCATTAACCCAGCAGCCTTTACCCATACGAGCATTGCGATCCGGGACGCCATCGCCGCTGTCGGCAAGCCTGCCATAGAAGTCCATCTTTCGAACATCCACAGGAGGGAGGAGTTCAGAAGGACGTCCTTCGTTGCAGGGGTATCGCTGGGACAGATCAGCGGTTTCGGTGCAGACAGTTACATTCTCGCACTCATCGCCGCAAAGAATATCATCTCTCAGGGGTAGACCATTACGAGCGGATATACGGTACGTATCTCACGGCTGAGGGAATCCATGACGAGAAGGGGGGTGGACGGGCTCCTCATAACGAACCTCGTCAACGTACGATATCTCTCCGGCTTTCAGGGAAGCTCCGGTTTTATCTTCATAGCAAAGAGGAGGAATATCTTTGTAACAGACTTCAGATACGCGGAAGAAGTCGAGACGGAGTTCAGCGACCAACGCAGCAGGGGAGGACCGGGGGGGAAAGGGACTGACTGGGAGATCGTCATCGAAAGGGGAAACAGGCTCAGCGTTATCACAAAACTCGCCAGGGACCTCGGTGTCCGTTCCCTCGGCTTCGAATCTTCCGCATCCTATGATTTCTATGCGAGCCTCCTGAAGAGCGGCTTCAATCGGATCAAACCGTTGAAAGGGCTTGTCGAGGGCCAACGGGCAGTTAAGGACGAAGAAGAGATAACGCTGATACGTGAGGCTGTGAGGCGTGCAGAGTCCGCATTCACTGATGTGAAGCCATTCATAAGGTTGGGCAGGAGCGAGCGAGCCATTGCCTGCATGCTGGAGGAACGGCTAAAAAAAAGAGGTTGCAATCATATCCCTTTTGATATAATAGTGGCGTCCGGGAGCAATGGGGCGATGCCTCATGCCAAGACTACAGAAAAGAGGCTCTCACCAGGAGACCTTGTTGTCATTGACTGGGGAGGGGAGGCGGACGGGTACTTTTCCGATATCACGAGGACGGTGATTATGCGGGGCCCGGATCTCGCAAAGAAGAGAGAGATTTACGGGGCTGTCCTGACGGCCAGCAGGAAGGCCATCGCTTCAGTAAGAACGGGCGTTGAGGGAAACGAAGTCGACAGCGTCGCCAGGGAATGTATCAGAGATGCCGGGTATGGCAGATACTTTGGCCACGGCACAGGCCATGGAGTCGGCCTCGAAGTTCATGAACTGCCGCGTATAACCTGGACAAGAAGGGACATCCTTTCGGCGAATGCGGTCTTTACGATCGAGCCGGGGATCTACTTGCCGGGCGTCGGCGGCGTGAGAATCGAGGACATGGTAGTCGCGAGGGGTAAAGGAGCTGAGGTGTTGACGGCGTTGCCAAGGAGACTGGAGATTCTCTAACGTTTGTCTACGACTGGGACGGGGGACACCGTTATGCCGGATATCAGAGGGACGGATTATTTTAAGGAGGAGGTCAGAATGTGATATCAACAGCCGAATTCCGGAAAGGTGGAAAGATAGAATACAAGGGGGAACCCGTCGAGATTATCGACTTCCAACATGTCAAGATGGGAAGAGGCGGAGCGATCGTCAGGACAAAGATGAAGAGCCTGAGGACCGGAAGTGTGCTCGAGGACACCTTCAGGTCAGGAGAAAAGTTCGAGACGCCCCAACTTGAGGAAAAGGCGATGCAGTACCTATACGCCGAAGGTGATATGCATTATTTCATGGATACCGAGACCTTTGAGCAGATACCGCTCTCGACGTCCCAGCTCGGTGACATCAAGAAATTCCTGAAGGAGAACATGACCGTCAAGGTCCTGAACTACAAGGGAAAACCACTCACCGTGGAACTGCCTACCTTTGTCGAACTCATGGTCTCGAAGACCGACCCGGGTTATAAGGGCGACACTGCTTCAGGGGGGAGCAAGCCTGCAACCCTTGAGACAGGCGCTGTCGTGAAGGTCCCTTTCCACATTAATGAGGGGGATGTTATAAGGATCGACACACGAACATCGGATTACATCGAGAGGGTCAAGTAATGGAGCTTGAAGACCTGAGAGAGCTTATATCCCTTCTGAAAGATACGGACATAACCGAACTCCAGATCGAGAAAGACGGGACGAAGGTGAAGATAAGGAGACAGACGCTTCTTTCCCCCATTGAAGTGCAGACAAAAATCCCCGTCTCTCCCGAGAAGGCCATGGAAGAGACCGGAGAGGAGATGCAGCGGCTCATGACCATCACCTCTCCCATCGTAGGGACCTTCTACCGGTCACCGTCTCCTGAGGCGCCTCCCTTTGTCGAAAACGGCGCGAGGGTGAAAAAGGGAGAGGTTCTCTGCATCATTGAGGCGATGAAGCTTATGAACGAGATCGAGAGTGAGGTTGAGGGCATCGTCATGAGGAATCTTGTGGAGAACGGTCAGCCTGTAGAATACGGAGAGCCTCTCTTTCTCATCGAGCCTGCTTAACGGCAAGGGCAGTAAGGCAAAGGTTAAGAATAAAGGTGAAGAATGAAATCATTCAAGAAGATCCTCATCGCGAACAGGGGTGAGATCGCCGTAAGGATCATAAGGGCCTGCAGGGAGCTCGGCATAAAGACCGTCGCCATTTACTCGGACATCGAGAAAGATTCCATGCACGTCAGGCTTGCTGACGAGGCCGTATGCATCGGGCCTGCCGTATCAGCCCAGAGTTATCTCAATATCCCGGGGATTCTCAGCGCCGCTGAGATAACCGACTCTGAAGCGATACATCCAGGTTACGGTTTCCTCGCTGAGAACCCTCATTTTGCCGAGGCCTGCGCCACCTCAGGAATAACATTCATCGGGCCCTCTTCCGAAAACATGAGGCTCGGCGGAGACAAGGCCAAGGCGAGGCAGATCATGAAGCGAAAGGGGATTCCCGTCGTTCCCGGTAGCGACGGTCCCGTTACTTCAGAGGAGATGCTCCTGAAGACCGCGAAGAAGACAGGGTTCCCCGTTATCCTCAAGGCCTCTGCAGGAGGGGGCGGCAAAGGGATGAGGATCGTTCATGAGGAGGGGACCCTTGAACAGGCCTTCCACCTCGCCCAGAGGGAAGCCCTTGCGGCCTTCGGGAACAGCGAGCTCTATATCGAGAAGTATATTCCCGTCATGAGGCACATCGAAGTCCAGATCATGGCAGACAGCAAAGGGAACATCATCCATCTCGGCGAGCGCGACTGTTCGGTCCAGAGGAGACATCAGAAGCTCATCGAAGAAGCCCCTTCTCCCTTTGCGACAGAGAAGTTTAGAAAGAAGATCGGCGAACTGGCAGTCAAAGCTGCACGCGCCATGAAGTACAGGAATGTCGGCACAATAGAGTTCATTGTGGAGCCTGACGGAAGCATCTACTTTATGGAGATCAATACGAGGGTGCAGGTTGAGCATCCCGTGACCGAGGCTGTTACCGGTATCGACATTATCAAGGAACAGATAAAGCTGGCAACCGGACTCCCCCTGGAGTATAAGCAGGGCAGCATAAAGCCCTCGGGCCATTCCATCGAATGCAGGATAAACGCGGAAGACCCCGAAAGGTTTATTCCTTCTCCCGGCAAGATAACCTTTTTCTATCAGCCCAGCGGTCCCGGCGTGAGGGTTGACACTGCTGCCTACAGCGGCTGGGTCGTCCCCTCGCAGTACGATTCCCTTATTGCAAAACTCATTGTCCACGGCAGGACGAGACAGGAGGCGATTATGAAGATGAAGAGCGCCCTCGACGGGTTCCTCATCGAAGGGATAAAGACGACCATCCCCTTTCACAGGAAGGTACTGAACCATCAGGACTTTGTCAGCGGAGACATTACGACGGGATTCATAGAGAAGATGGGTAATGGAGGCGCGGGGAACAACAAGGGGCAGGCTACGTCTGAATGACGCCGACCCCGAGGTTCCCATCAGGACTTTACCTCATTGCGGACAGGAAGGTCTCCGAGAAAAGTCCTGAGGAGATTGTCCTCCCTGCTCTTAAGGCGGGGATCCGTTGGGTTCAATACCGGGAGAAGGAGAAATCGAGGAGGGACATCTATGGGGAGGCCCTGCGGCTGCGGCAGATGACCGGAGATTTCTGCGCCGTCTTCATCGTGAACGATCATGTCGATATCGCCGTTGCCGTGGAGGCTGACGGCGTGCACCTCGGGCAGGAGGACCTGCCTCTCGCCGAGGCGCGCAGGGTAGCGGGCGAAAAGATCATCGGGATATCGACTCACTCATTAACAGAGGCTGAAGAGGCCGCCCGCGGAGGAGCTGACTATATCGGGTTCGGCCCCGTCTTTCTTACGAAGACAAAGGACGCAGGTGAGCCGAAGGGAATAGAGATGCTGAGAAAGGTCAGAAGGAGCGTCCATATCCCCATTGTCGCCATTGGCGGCATCTCAAGGGATACCCTGAGGCCGGTCCTTGATTCGGGGGTGAATGCTGTGGCTGTAGCCTCTGCGATCCTCAGCGGTGATATCTCTGGGAATATTGAGGCTTTCATGAACGTCATTGGGGGAGGTGCATGATTATGCCTGATACCAGAGACAAGAAGAAGGTTCTGATACAGAAAGAAGTGGTCATTAATGAGATTATTAAGGCCATCGCCCTTGATATCAGCGAAGAAGAGATGTATATCGCTGCCTCAACAGAGTTCCTTTCCGGGGCAATCCTCGATATCCGTTTCGAGATTGAAGGGACACCTGTCCGTGTGAAAGCGATAGTGAAGCAATCGGATCCTGGGATCGGAGCCGGCGTGAAATTCCTCAACCTCTCCCCGGAGAACTTTGCTTTGATCAGGAAGTTCATTGAGAAGGCCATCACGGTGACAGCAGAAAAAAAGGAGAAGAAGATCCTTCTCGTCGACGACAGCTCACAATCGAGGGCCATATACCGGAGTAGGCTGGCCCTTGAGGATTTCTCGGTCATCGAGGCCTCAAATGGTCTTGAGGCCCTTAAGTCTCTCCAGGAGATGAAGCCCGACCTCGTGGTCCTTGATCTGTGGATGGAGGGTATAGACGGCTTTAAGATCCTCCAGCTCATTCAGTTAAACCCGAATCTGAAGGAGGTCCCGGTAATCGTCCTCTCAGCGAGAAGCGTCCTTTCGGACATCCAGAAGGCCATGTCTCTGGGAGCAAAGGACTTTCTGCCGAAGGTGACGACGACGCCGGTGAAACTTGCCCAGAGGGTCAAGGAGATTCTGTCGGGAAAGTAAATCTTAATGGTGCGAACAACTGTCAAGCAGGTGCGGATCGAAGCCCCGTACATGAGATGAGATTCCGGCAACGAGGTGCTTCGAGGATCGTAATAACCGAACGTGACCTCGCGCGTTGAGCACGCGACCGCGGTCGGCAGCCATCAACGGTATCGCAATACAAGGCTTCTCGCCAGGCCTGCCTTCCCGGGGGAGATGGTTTTTCGCAACGGGAAAGTAAACTACGTTCTCGATCATATCAGGAAAGGGAGGATCGAATGAAGAAAAGGCTAACGGTGCTCCTGCTTCTTCTCTTTCTGCCGGTATCCTTTGGGTGCCAGAAAAAAGAAGATGTCATTACGGTAGGGATTGCCGGTCCCATGACCGGTGATCAAGCAAAGATGGGTACCGATTTCAGAAATGGCGTGACCCTCGCAGCAAAGGAATGGAATGGAAGGGGAGGGATCCTCGGTAAAAAGATTCTCCTGTCTGTTGTTGATGACCAGCACGATCCGAAGCAGGCGGTTTCGGTCGCCAATAAATTGGTAAACGAAGGCGTGGCAGGTGTGATCGGCCACTTCAACTCAAGCTGCTCGATCCCTGCTTCTGACGTATACCACCGTGCAGGCGTGCCGATGATAACGCCTGCGTCCACAAATCCCCAGCTTACGGAAAAGGGGTATACCAACGTCTTCCGGGTCTGCGGTAGGGACGACCAGCAGGGCAGGGCGGCTGCCGACTTCGTGACGACGCATCTAAAATTCAGGCACATTGCCATAATCCATGACAAGACCACATACGGTCAGGGGCTCGCTGACGAGTTCAAAAAAGCTCTGAGCGGCAGGGCAGATGTTGTCTACTATGGGGGCGTTATCCAGGGAGACAAGGATTTCAAGACCGTGCTGACTTCGATAAAAGAGATGAAGCCCGAACTCATCTACTTCGGAGGAATTTATCCTGAGGCAGGCCTCCTTGTCAAACAGGCGAGGGAGCTGGGAATTACAGCGCCTTTCATGAGCGGTGACGGCACAATAGACCCGAAATTTATCGAGATTGCCGGTGCCAAGGCGGCCGAAGGCACCTATCTTACCTTCAGTCCCGATGCCAGGCGAATACCCACTGCCAAGTCCTTCATCGAAACCTATGAAAAGGAATTCGGCGAACCAGGCCCTTATTCGGTATATGCCTATGATGCAGCGAATATTCTCTTTACGGCACTCAGGGAGGCAGGGAATGCTGAAGGCAGGGCAGTCGCAGCCAAGCTCCATTCCCTCGAGTTCTCAGGCGCCCTCGGGAAGATACGGTTTGATGAAAAGGGAGACGTGACGGTCTCACCCTACGTCGTTTGGATAACAAGGGACGGCAAGTTTTTTGAATACTGGAAGCCCGGACAATAACGAATGGGGATCGACCTCATAGACATCGGCTCGCTGAGCGAACTGAGGGACTGCGTCACAGGTCTGACGAACCTTGACCTGTCCGTGTACGACGAGAACGGTAATATCCTTATCCTCCCCACCACAGAAGATCCTGCAGCCCTCATAAGCAGGGATGAATACCAGCATTTCGTCAGGGGGTGTTTGGAGAAGACGATTCACCGGAAGAGGCTTTCTCTTTTCAGAGGTTTTGCGAACCAGTACCAATGTTTTTTCCCGGTAAAGGCCGGAGACCGGTGGCTGGTGTTTGCGGGGAAATCATTTTATATCCGTGAAAAGGACCGGCGGGATTTTCTTGATTCGAAGGCTTCCCTCTATGGACGGGAGGAAGAGATGGGCGCGCGGACAGCGGGGATAGGGGTGCGCGATATCAGGACCGTCTCTCCATCGTACGGAAAGGCGCAGCGGATCTTTGATCTTTTTGTAGCAAACTCATACCAGCAGAATCTTGTGGTCAGGAAGTACCGGAGGACGAGGACGATTACGGACCTCCTCCTCGATATCGATCAGACGACGGATGAGGGGAAGGTCTTTGAACTCCTCGCCGATACGGTGATCATGCTCTTCGGCGGAGACACGGTTTCCGTGATGAAACCGTCTGGTGAGACGGTTAAGGCTGTGCTGACGACAGGCAGGCTGAAGGAGCATGTCGAGAAGATTGCGCTGAAGACCGAAAGCGTCTTCATGAAAGCTGCGATGAAGAGCCAGAAGCCCCTCCTCTGTTCGGAGACGATCGAGCTTCTGCGTTTGGGCTATCCCGATATCATTACCTCGCTCCACGTCTTCCCCCTGTCGGCAAGGGGTGAGACCTTCGGGGTCCTCGCCCTTTTCAACTCCTCCTTCACCGAAGACGAGCTCGAAGGCATAACAAAGCTCTGCAGTTTCATGAGCTTCATTGTGAGAAACCTTAGGTCCCTTTCTGAATATGAGCGATGCATCCGGGATCTGGCAGCCCTCAATTTCTCCGCATCAAAGCTGAGTCCTGCCTTGAAAAGTAAGGAAGTCCTCTATGAGTCTATTGTTGAGATTTCCTCGAGGCTCGTCAATGTTGAAAAGGCATCTCTCATGCTTCCTGAAAAGGATAGACAGGAGCTTTTCATAAAGGCTGTGAAGGGCATTAACAAATGGCTTGCGAGGAATATTCGCGTGAGGGTGGGCGAAGGAATCGCCGGCAGGGTTTACCATGAGGGGAAACCGCTCCTCGTCTCGGATATCGAAAAGAATCTCTCGACGAAAAAGCGGGCGCGCTACAGGACAGGCTCCTTTATCAGCATCCCGCTGAAGATCGGGGACGAAACGATCGGGGTCCTCAACGTCGCCGATAAAGTGAGCGGCGAGATCTTTACCGAAACAGACGTTGAGTTTTTGCGCTATTTCGCTTCTTACGCATCCGTTGTCCTGCGCGGGGCTCATTATTACCAGGTGTCAAACCATATGAGGACGCTCTCCATCACCGACTCCCTCACCGGCCTGTTCAACAGGAGGTATTTTGATGACCGTCTCTTTGAAGAGCTCCAGCGTTCGGTCCGGTATAATACGCCTTTCTCTCTCGCCATCTTGGACATCGACAATTTCAAGGAGTTCAATGATACCGAGGGCCACGTGGCGGGCGACGAGGCCCTGAAGACCGTTGCGAACATAACGCGGGAATCGCTCAGGTCCATTGATATCCTCTCAAGGTTCGGCGGGGAGGAATTTTCTGTCATCATGCCCCAGACCGATAAGGATGAGGCATTTCTCGTTGCCGAGAGGGTGAGGAAGAATGTCAGGGACCTCCTACCGGCAAGCTGGAGGAGGTTCCCCTATGAGCGGATGACGGTGAGTATAGGTATTGCGACCTTTCCTGATGACGGCAAAGATGCGAAGACCATGGTCCGGAACGCCGACAAGGCCCTCTATCGGGCGAAACTGAGCGGCAAGGACTGCACGATCGAGTACAGTCATCTCGACACCGACCTCCGCGAATCGCATTCACGGGACAGCGCCTGAACCCCATCCATGGTCTTTCAGCAGCTCATAAATGGATTGACCGTCGGAGCTGTGTATTCGCTGATAGCGCTGGGATACACCATGGTCTATGGGATCCTTGAGCTTATCAATTTTGCCCATGGCGAAATCTATATGCTCGGGGCCTATCTCGGTATTATCTTCTTCGGTTTTTTTACTGCTGCAGGGCTTACGGCTTACAGTCTCCCACTGTCGCTGCTCCTCACCCTCGTCCTGTCGGTTCTCTTCTGTTCGGCCTACGGGTTTACGATGGAGAAGATCGCTTACAGGCCTTTAAGAAATGCGCCCAGACTCAGCCCACTCATAAGCGCCATCGGTATGTCCATCTTCCTCCAGAACTACGTTATGCTGACGCAGGGTGCAACGGACAAGGTCTTCCCCAACCTTTTCGGGTCGTCAGGCTTCAGTCTCTTCGGCGCCCGTATCACCGCTGTCCAGACGATGATCATCATCGTCTCCTGCATTATGATGGTGTCGCTCCATATGTTTGTGACGAGGACGACGATGGGAACGGCGATGCGGGCCGTCGCCCAGGACAAGGTCATGGCTTCCCTCCTCGGTATCAACATCGATGCCGTCATTTCCATGACCTTTGTCATCGGTTCCGGTCTTGCAGCGATCGCAGGCATCATGATCGCACTCTATTACGGCCTGGTAAATTATTCCATAGGATACGTGGCAGGGATCAAGGCCTTTACTGCCGCTGTCCTCGGAGGTATCGGGAGTATCCCCGGCGCAATGTTCGGCGGCCTCTTCCTGGGCTTTGTCGAGAGCATGGGTGCGAGTTACATCTCGAGCGAGTACAAGGATGCCTATGCCTTCCTGATCCTTATCGCCGTGCTCCTCATAAGGCCGGCAGGGATCCTCGGAAAGACGACTGAGGAGAAGGTCTAGAGAGATACGATGAAGGGCATGGTACAGGATAGATGAGCGCTATGAAGGGGCTAAACCAGTTCTTCTTCGTCCTCTGGTTCTCGATACTCTTTCTCCCCTTTACGGGAATAAAGGCCTCTCTCATGCTCTTCACGCTTCTCTCCAGCTGCGTCCTTTTGTTCAGGGTTTTCATGAAGTACGGAAAGGGAGTTCGCGAAGGGGTGCGCCGTTTGAGGAAACGGATGGATGGAGTGAAAATGAACCCCTCAACGCGACCCATCGTCTTCTCTCTCCTGGCTGGTTGTCTTTTCTGTCTGCCCTTCATTGCGCAAAATTATCTCCTTGATATCTCGATCCTTGCCGGCATCTACGCTATACTCGCCCTCGGACTGAATATCGTTGTCGGTTTCACCGGTCTCCTCAATCTCGGATACGTGGCATTTTATGCCCTTGGAGCATATACGTATGCACTTCTTAACGTAAAGGTGGGCCTCGGATTCTGGCAGGCCCTGCCCCTTGGTATCGGGCTGACGGGATTGGCAGGCTTCATCCTTGGCGTGCCGGCCCTGCGGTTAAAAGGTGATTACCTCGCGATCGTAACCCTGGGATTCGGCGAGATCGTCCGCCTCGTGCTGAATAACTGGGACTCCCTCACGAACGGTCCGAACGGCGTCTCAGGCATTTCTCCTCCCTATCTCTTTGGTATGCCCCTCGGCATCCTGAACAGGTATTACTACCTCGTCCTCCTGGCACTGATCGTGACCTATGGTGTCGTTGGACGTGTTCATGAATCAAAGATCGGACGGGCGTGGATAGCCATAAGGGAAGATGAGATATCAGCCTCCACCATGGGGATAAACACAACGAGATATAGACTCTATGCCCTTGTCTTCGGTTCATTGTGGGCAGGACTTGCAGGAGCGCTCTTTGCCGCAAAGATGCAGTTTGTTTCACCGGAGAGTTTTACCTTTATGGAATCTGTTCTTATCCTCTCCATGGTGATCCTCGGGGGATTGGGGAGTCTGCCCGGTGTTGTTGTCGGCGCGGTCATTCTTGTTATGCTGCCCGAAGTCCTCAGAGAGGTCCAGTCTTACCGTATGATCGCCCTCAGTGTCGGACTGATTGCGATGATGATATTCAGGCCTCAGGGACTCCTCGGCGGCCTCGCAAAGGGAAGATAATATGCGTTGCAGGATGCATACTCGGAGGCCCATGCCATGTACCTCCTAGATGTCAGAGGTCTGACGAAACACTTTGGCGGGATCAGGGCGATCGAGGACGTGAGCTTCAGGGTGCGCGAGGGCTCTATCGTGAGCATCATAGGTCCGAATGGCGCTGGCAAGACGACCCTGTTCAACTGTCTCACCGGGCTCACAAAGCCGACAAAGGGAGAGGTCCACCTGTCTGACGCTGCCATAACCGGCCTTCCGTCCTACCGTGTCGTCGCCCTCGGCGTGGCCAGGACATTTCAGAACATACGGCTGTTCAGAGAGATGACCGTTCTCGACAATGTCCTCGTTTCCCAACATCTAAAGATCAGGTCGGGACTCGTAGCCGCAGTCATACGGGGGAAGGAGTTTCTTTCTGAAGAGAAGACGGCAAGGGAGAAGGCCTTTGAGTATCTCGATTTCGTCGGGCTCAGTGATTCGGCCCATATCGTCTCCTCGAATCTCCCCTATGGTGACCAGAGGCGTCTCGAGATCGCGAGGGCGCTGGCGACGGAACCCGTTCTCCTGCTCCTTGACGAGCCGACGGCAGGCATGAATCCCCAGGAGACGGGGGAGCTTATGGAGATTATCAAGAGACTCCAGAGGCTCGGCAAGACCATCGTCCTCATCGAACATGATATGAAGGTCGTCATGGGGATATCGGAGACGATCGTTGTCCTTGACCACGGAGTGAAGATTGCCGAAGGGAATCCCGAAGAGATCAGGAACGATCCGATGGTTATAGAGGCCTATCTCGGTGGATAGATCCGGCATGCTCAGACTCGAAGATATCCATGTCTCCTACGGCCATGCTGAAGCCCTGAGGGGGATTCATTTGGAGGTTCAGAAGGGAGAGGTGGTATGTCTCATCGGGAACAATGGCGCAGGAAAATCGACGACACTCATGACCATATCCGGCATCCTTAAACCAGGGGAAGGAAGGGTCCTCTTCGAGGACAGGGTGATAAACGATCTCAGGCCCGATGAGAGGGTCAAGTTAGGGATCAGTCAGGTCCCTGAGGGACGGAGGATATTCCCCAGACTGACGGTAAGAGAGAATCTCGAGATGGGTGCATTTCTGAATACCGGTCGTCTGAGGGACAACCTCGCAAGGGTCTTTACCATCTTCCCTGTTCTCAGGGAGAGAGAAAAACAAGCCGGTGGAACGCTGAGCGGAGGCGAGCAGCAGATGCTTGCCATCGGAAGGGCGCTCATGTCGGATCCGAAGATGCTCCTCCTCGATGAGCCGTCATTGGGCCTCGCCCCGATTATCGTGAGTAAGATTTTCAAGATCATCAGGGAGATATGCAATGAGGGAATGACGGTCCTCCTTGTCGAGCAGAACGCCCATACAGCCCTTGACCTCTCGAAGAGGGGCTATGTCATCGAGAACGGAAGGATAAGCGTCTCCGGAACGGGTGAGGAACTTCTGAGGAATGACCTGGTCAGAAAGGCGTACCTCGGGGAGTGAGCTGACCACCGACCCGTGCAGATAACAGAAGAGACCTTTGAGCAGACCCTGAAGACCTTTCTTGGTCTCCGTGCGATTGACCTGAAAGACCTCACCTTCGTGGATCCTTATGGCATGGTCGGCATTCTGGAGATGGGTGTATTTTTCAGATCAAAGGGAATACAGAAATCGCTTAGTCTCCCCAGCTTAGAGGAGGTGCTGAAATATCTTGAGCGGATGGACTTCTTTTCATTTGCAGGCGAATACTTTAAGCTTGATCCGTCCAGGCCGAGAATAGACGACAGATTTCTGAGAAATCTAGACACGGACGTTCTCCTTGAGATTACGCCGATAGAGAAATCCGATGATATCCATTTTATTGTCGGAAGGGTAAAAGAGCGCGCCCAATCAATTCTTGCAAGGCATCTGCATTATGACAATCGGACGATCAATGGTTTTATTGTCGCTCTTTCGGAGGTATGCCAGAACATCATTGAGCACAGCGAGAATAAAGGATTTGTAGGGATACAGAAATATCATTTCCAGAAGCTTAAGAAGAATATTGTTAAGATCGCTGTCATGGATACCGGCATCGGCTTTAAGAAATCACTGTCGGAGAGATTCTTGCTAAAAGGCGATTATGAGGCCATCGATAGGGCCCTTCTTCAGGGGGCATCGCGGTACGCGGATGA